>DASWFH010000035.1:0-2265 GCA_036394355.1 Allostellaceae bacterium
GCCACCGCGTCGCCTGGCGTCAGCCGCAGCACCGCTTTGACGTAATGCGCCTGCGACGGATCCAGCCCGATCGACAATCCGCCGGCGAGATCGGTCGCGACATGAAGACGGGTGTTGACGGTCGTCATCGACAAGCTTGGCGGTGGCGCCGGCGGCGGGCAAGATGCCCAAAGGTCAAGCTTAGCCGATGATCGCCCCTGCCGGAATGATTCAACGTCCTCCGTACCCTCTCCCCTCGGGGAGAGGGAAGGGTGAGGGGGTGCTTGCGGGCGCACCGATTTTCCACCTCACCCGGACCCTCTCCCCAAGGGGAGAGGGAGCATTCCGATGACCGACATCCGCAGCGGCGATTGGGCGGAGCGCTTCGCGCCGGCGGCGCTCGTCCCCTATATCCGCCTGGCGCGGCTCGACCGGCCGATCGGCACCTGGCTGCTGCTGTTCCCGGGGTGGTGGGCGATTGCGCTGGCCGCGCCGGGCTGGCCGGATTGGCGGCTGCTGGCGC
The DNA here is from genome assembly GCA_036394355.1 of Allostellaceae bacterium. Lineage (GTDB taxonomy): Bacteria > Pseudomonadota > Alphaproteobacteria > ATCC43930 > CGMCC-115725 > DAHUYF01. The sequence goes on from DASWFH010000035.1 coordinate 503, forward strand.
TGTTCGGCATCGGCGCGGTCGTCATGCGCGGCGCCGGCTGCACCTTGAACGACATCATCGACCGCGATTTCGACGCGCAAGTCGCGCGCACGCGCACCCGGCCGCTGCCGAGCGGCGCGGTCAGCCTGCGCCAGGCGATCGTGTTTCTCGCGCTCCAGCTTGGGCTGGGCGCGGCGGTGCTGTTGAGCCTCGATCCCCTGGCCATCGTTCTCGGCCTCGCCGTGCTGATGCTCATCGCGACCTATCCGCTGATGAAGCGCGTCACCTACTGGCCGCAATTCTTCTTGGGGCTCAATTTCAATTGGGGCGCCCTGATGGGTTGGGCCGCGGCGACCGGCAGCCTCGCGCTGCCCGCCTTCCTGCTCTATGTCGGCGGCATCGCCTGGACACTCGGCTACGACACGATCTACGCGCATCAGGACAAGGAGGACGACGTGCTCGTCGGCGTCAAATCCTCCGCCCTCGCGCTCGGACCGCGCACGCGGCCGTGGCTCTTCCTGTTCTACGCCGCGGCGGCGGGGCTATGGGGCGCCGCCGGCTGGGCGGCGGGGCTCGGCTGGCCGTTCTGGCTCGGGCTCGGCGTCGTCCTGCTGCAGCTCGCCTCGCAGGCGGCACGCGTCGATATCGACGATCCCGCCGACTGCCTCGCCAAGTTCCGCTCGAACCGCTGGACGGGATGGCTGCTGCTCCTCGCTATCGTCGGCGCGCATGTCCTCTAGCGCCGCCGACGCCGCGTCCTTCATCCGCGCCAACACGGCGGTGACGTCGCCACCGCTCGTGCCGGAAATCCGCCTCCATCTCGCGGACGAGATCACGCCGCTCTGGCAGGCGACCGAGCAGACGCTCGCGCGCGACCAGCTGCCGCCGCCCTATTGGGCCTTCGCCTGGGCCGGCGGCCAGGCGCTGGCGCGCCACGTGCTCGACAATCCGCAGCTCGTCCACGGCAAGAGCGTGCTCGATTTCGGCGCCGGCTCCGGCCTCCTCGCACTGGCTGCCGCCAAGGCCGGCGCCGCCGCGGTGACCGCCGCCGAGATCGACCCTTTCGCCGCCGCTGCAATCGCCCTCAACGCCGCGCTCAACGCGCTCGAATTGCGCATCGATACCGCCGACGCGATTGGCCGAGCGACAGCGCCGTGGCAGGTCGTCCTTGTCGGCGACATGTGCTACGAGCGGCCGCTCGCCGAGCGGCTGACGGCGTGGCTGCGCGTCCTGGCCGCCGAGGGGACGCTCGTGCTGCTCGGCGATCCCGGCCGCAACTATCTGCCGAAGGAAGGATTGACCGCCCTCGCCCGCTACACCGTGCCGACCCCGCTCGACCTCGAGGACCGCGCGACGCGCGAAGGCGTGGTATGGCGTCTGGGCGGATAGCTGCCGATCGACGTTTCGCGCCCACACGACCGCGCGCAGAGTGGGCGCTATGCTAGGGCCAAAACTCAATAAAACGCTTGAGGGCTGGATCGGATAGTGATTCTCTGCCGGCGGGGAGCAGAGATCATGAGAAGCAACTTGTTTTGGTTGAACGACGCGCAGTGGCGACGGATCGAGCCGCATTTGCCGACAGACGTACGCGGTAAAGATCGCGTGGATGATCGCCGCGTGATCAGCGGCATCTTGCATGTGCCGAAGAGCGGCTGCCGGTGGTGCGATTGCCCACCGGAATACGGCCCGCCGACGACGATTTACAATCGTTTTGTGCGGTGGGCGCGGCGCGGCGTATGGGAGAACTTGTTCCGCGCGCTTGCGGACCGCGGCAGATCGAGCGA
>DASWFH010000036.1:0-17962 GCA_036394355.1 Allostellaceae bacterium
TGGCGACGTCGGCGAGGCCCGAGCCCACGATATCGCGCAGCTTCGCGACGTCCTCCGGCACCAGCTGCTGCTCGGCGAGATGCATCAGCTGCTCCATTCGCTCGCGCGCCGCGCCGACCAGCGCCGGCACGCGCCGCACCAACTCCGCCGCCTGCAGCTCGACCAGCGGCAGCAACAATGACAGGACCAGCAGCAGCGCCAGCACGAAGAGCAGCAGCGCTGCCACGGCGCCGAACGAACGTCGCACATGCCAGCGCTCGAGACGGTGAACGGCGGGATCGAGAAAATAGGCGATGACGAAACCGGCGACGAAGGGCAGCAGGATCGGGCTCAGCAGGTAGAAGAGCACGAAGAAGACGACGAGCGCGCCGAGCCAGAAGAAGGCCTGCTGCCGCTGGCCCGTCGTCACGTGTCCTCCTCGACGCCGGCCAGTGCGCTGCCCCAGCGCACGAGGTAGGCGGCGCCGGAGATCACCGTCGTCGCCGCCACGGCGTAGATCAGGATCCTGCCGACGCCGAAATCAGGGACGCCGAGCCCGAGCTGGCCGAGGACGACGGCGATGAGCGCGATCTGCAGCGCCGTGTTGAGCTTGCTGACGAAGAGCGGCTCCCAGCGCATCGCATGCGCCAGCGCCGTCACCAAGAGGAAGCCGCCGACGATCAGCACGTCGCGGAACACGACGAGGATCACGAGCCAGTTGGGCAGATGGCCGGCGACGCCCAGGGTCACATACATGCTGACGAGCAGCGCCTTGTCGGCGATCGGGTCGAGCAGCGCGCCGAGCCGGGAGCGCTGGTCGAACCGCTTGGCGATGAAGCCGTCGATCGCGTCGGACAGGCCGGCGGCGACAAACAGCCAGAACGCCGCGCCGAGATCGTCGGAGAGCACCAGCCAGATCGCCAGCGGCACGCAAAGCAGCCGCCCCAGCGTGATCAAATTGGGCAGGTTCACCGGGCGCTCCGGGCGCGCATCTCAGCGCGACGCGCCGCCGCCGACGCGCTGGCGCAGCACCCAATCGGGATCGCTGCCGCTGAGCTCGAGGTCGCGCTGCGCCAGCGCCAGGCGCAGCTGCGCGGGATCGCCGACATAGCGGATCTCGACCCGCGCGCCGCCGCGGTCGATCGACATGAGCTGGCTGCTGCGCACGGCGGGAATGCCGGTGAGGCGGTCGCGCACGACGATCCAGTCCTGCAGCGAGCCCGCGGCGACGCGCACGACCAGCGTCCCGCTCTGACGCAAGTCGAGGATGTTGGCGACCTTCCACGCCTCTTCCACGCGCGCCCTCGTGTCGGAGAGCGCGCGCGTCATCATGGCCATGTCGCTCTCGCCGGGATTCGCCGTGACCGAATTGCTCCAGGTCTGGCGGCTCGCCGGACTGCCGGGCGTGTATCGGGTGGTCACGACGTCGAGGCTGCGCGTCGCGCCCTGGTTCACCGTCGCCGCCGTGACCAGCACGTCGTCGCCGTCGTAGCGCTGCGACAGATTGCGCAGCCGCGCGTCATCGCCGTGGAGCGCGGCGTCAGCGTCGATCGCCGCGACATCGTCGATCTCGCCCAGCGGTATCACCAGCGGCACCAGCCCCGGCGGCAGCTTGGCGCGCGCCCAGGCGTCGCGCCACGGGTTGGGATCGTCCCACAGCGCCGGCCGGTCGCCGTCCAGCAGCACCGCGAGCACGACCAGCGGCTTGCTCGGCGTCTCCGCGAAGGCGATGCCGGCCTGGCTCAGCAGTTGGCGAACCGAATCGGGGCGGAAATGAAACGTGTAGTCGGCGATATAGCGCACGCCGGAGCGCCGCTCGTTCGCCACCTCGAAGCCTTGCACGAGATCGCTGAGCTGGGCATTGTTGGGCTGCGGCAATCTGCTGCGCCCGGCGGCCAGCGTCAGCCGCTCGATCAGCATCTGCAACGCGCGCCGCTCGCCCCCAATCAGTGCCTGATCGCGCGCGGCGCTGGCGCTGGCGGCGGTCACGTCGACTCGCACCGGCGCGATGGTGAAGACGTCGAAGCGGGATTGCGCCACTGCGGGCGCGGGAAAAGTGCAGAGCGCACCCAGCAGCAGCATCGCGCCGCGCCGCGCCGGCCAGCGTTTCAGGAGCATTGCAAACCGTTCCGGATCAAAAGTATTGTCCCCGTGCCGCGCTTTCCGACGCGCGGTCATACCCTAAAACAGGCGAGGGCGCCATAAAGAGGCAGAATTACCGCGATGCCGGGGTCGATATCGACGCCGGCGACGCCTTGGTCGAGGCGATCAAGCCGCTCGCCAAGGCTACGGCGCGGGCGGGCACGGAGGCGGGACTCGGCGGCTTCGGCGCGCTGTTCGATCTGAAGGCGGCCGGCTACAAGGACCCGATCCTGGTCGCGACCACCGACGGCGTCGGCACCAAGCTCAAGATCGCCATCGCCACGGGACGCCACGACACCATCGGCATCGATCTCGTCGCCATGTGCGTCAACGATCTTGTCGTGCAGGGCGCCGAGCCGCTGTTCTTCCTCGACTATTTCGCGACCGGCAAGCTCGACGTGCCGACCGGGACCACCATCCTCAAGGGGATTCAGCGCGCCTGCCTCGAGGTCGGCTGCAGCCTGGTCGGCGGCGAGACGGCGGAAATGCCTGGCATGTATGCCGCGGGCGATTACGATCTCGCCGGCTTCGCCGTGGGCGCGGTCGAGCGCGGACAGGCGCTCGACGGCAGCACCGTCGCTGTCGGCGACATCGTACTCGGCCTCGAATCGAGCGGGCTCCATTCGAACGGCTTCTCGCTCGTCCGCCGCGTCGTCGAGGCGGAGGGGCTGCGCTATGACGCGCCGGCGCCCTTCGCACCGGGAGCGAGCCTCGGCGACGCCCTGCTCACGCCGACGCGGCTCTATGTGCGCGGCTGCCGCGCCGCCTTGGCCGCAGGCGGCGTCAAGGCCTTCGCCCACATCACCGGCGGCGGGCTCGTCGACAACATCCCGCGCGTGCTGCCCGACGGCATGGCCGCCGAGCTCGATGCGCGCCTCTGGCCGCTGCCGCCGGTGTTCCGCTGGCTGGCGGAGACCGCGGGCATCGCGCGCGACGAAATGGCGCGCACCTTCAATTGCGGCATCGGCATGGTGGCCGTGGTCGCGCCCGAGGCGGTCGAGCGCGTCACGGCGACGCTCCACGCCGCGGGCGAGCGCGTCCACCGCATCGGCGGCATCGTCGCGCGCGCCGGAGACGCGCCACGCACGCGGCTGCTCAACACGGAATCGCAGTGGCCCGGCTGAAGGTTGCCGTGCTGATCTCGGGCCGCGGCTCGAACCTGCAAGCGCTGATCGACGCCTGCGTGCAGCGCGACTTCCCGGCGGAGATCCGGCTCGTGCTGTCGAACCGCAGCGATGCGCAAGGGCTCGGGCGCGCTGCGCAGGCGGGCATTCCGACGCAGGTGATTTCGCACCGCGACCATGCGACGCGCGACGAATTCGACGCCGCGCTCGACGCCGCGCTGCAGGCGGCCGGCATCGAACTCGTGTGCCTCGCCGGCTTCATGCGGCTTCTCGGCGAGGCTTTCGTCGAGCGCTGGCGCGATCGGCTCGTCAACATCCATCCCTCGCTGTTGCCGGCCTTCCGCGGCCTCGACACGCATGCGCGCGCGCTCGCTGCCGGCGTGCGTTTCACCGGCTGCACCGTGCATTTCGTGCGCGCCGCGGTCGATGACGGCCCGATCATCGTCCAGGCGGCGGTGCCGGTGCTGCCGAACGACGACAGCGAGGCGCTGGCCGCGCGCGTGCTCGCCGCCGAGCACCGCGCCTATCCGCTCGCCCTGCGGCTCATTGGCGAGGGGCGAGTCCGCGTCGGCGGGGACGGCCGTGTCGAGATTCGTCGCGCCACCGCCGCGGCCGATGCGGTGCTCAATCCGTCGGCATGAGGTCGTTCGCCTTAACGCAAGCCTGCATGATCAAAGCGGCCGCGGCCCTGCTATTCTGGCTTGCCGTCCTGCTGCTGCAGAAATTCAACTGGCAGCTCGGCCTCTACAAGACGCTGGTATTGCTGGCGCTGCTCGCCGCCGTGCCGTTCGTCGTCGCGCAGGCAGGACGCCGCGGCGACGTTGCCGCTGAATGCGCGCCGCGCCTGCTCAAGGCGACCGCCCTGGCCCTGCTGCTGGTTCACGTGGGCTACGCCGCCACCAAGCTGCGTCATCCCTCGTTCATCGACGCCGCCAACGTCACCATCGCCGAAGGCCAGGGTTTGCTCGCCGGAAGCAATCCCTATGAATCGGGGCTGGATACGGAAGCCGAAGCGGCCACGCACGACGCGCGTTTCGCCGGTTACAAGTACCTGCCCGCCACGATCGCCGTCTATCTGCCGCTCGGCGGCGCCCTCGGCCCGCGCGGCATCGTCCTCACCAATCTGCTGCTCCAACTCGCGGTGGTCGCGCTGGTCTTTCGCCTCGGCGCGGCGATGGCGCCGAGCGCGGGATGGCTCGCCGTGCTCCTCTATCTGAGCTTGCCGATGGTGCCGTTTCAGCTCTTCGCCAAGGGCGCGCTCGACCTCGTTGCGGTGTTGCCGCTGCTGGCGGCGCTTCTGCTCGCGGAGAGGAAGCCGGGGCTCGCCGGATTGAGCGTCGGCTTGTCGCTGGCGGCGAAGCTGCTGCCCGGCGCGCTGCTGCTGCCGTGCGGCCTGCCCGGCCAGCCGAGAGACCGGCTGTTCTATGCCACCGGCATCGCCATCGGCCTGCTCCCGGTCGTGCCCTTCGCCGTCTGGTCGCCCGGCGCGCTTTTCGACAACATCGTCCTGTTCAATCTAATCCGACCGGCGGACTCGACGAGCTGGCTTACCGCCGCGCCGGGCGCCCGGGCGGCGGTGGTGGCGATCATGGCGCTGTTCTACGTCGCCGCCGCGGCCTATGTCTGGCTCCGTCCTCCGGCGTTGGCGCGGCGCTGCGGCATGGCGGTCGCCCTGATCCTCGCCAGCCTGATCGCCGCACCCGCCGTGCATCACAATTATCAGCTCTGGTGGCTGCCGCTGGCCTGTGCACTGCTTGGCGCCGCTTTGGCGCCGCAGCGCTTGCCAAGCGTCGCGCCTGCGGCTACCAAGTCGCGGCTGAGGTCAATCTGAGGGATCAGCGATGGCCATGGACCAGGAGCTGCAGCGCCACATGGAGATGTGGCTCGGCTTCACCCGTCTGCTCAAATGGAGCATCGCCGGCATCGTCATCACGTTGCTCGTGCTGGGGGCCTGGCTGCTCTAGCAGCCGCGCCCGCCGCTTCCCTCGGACAGGGCGGGTCGACCTCAAGCGGAATCCGCGCCGCCGTCCCGGGTAGCGGCGCTGCCGCGCCGGTGGTCCGCTCATGGTCCGGCAATGGTCCGCCGCATCATCCACTGCTGTAGCGAATCCCCGGCCGGAATGGTCCAGTGGGAAGCGCATCTGTAGGTTTCACGTGGCACAACCGCGCCGGAGCGCGGCGCGTTTCCCTCGATTTCCGCCGGCTCCGGGCGCCGCCGCCGCTGCCGGCAGCGCTCTCGCCGCGGCCCAGCCACCGCGCCACCTGTCGCAACCTGTAGCACTTCCTGCCGGCCCGCGCGTTACCTGGCCTTGCTGCGCCGGCACGCAAAAGGCATATTGCCCGGGCATGCGAGGCGCCGTCCGCGCGCGGCGACGCGGCATGTCCTTTGCATTGGTATTGCTTATGACGCATCACATTCACAGGGGGAGCAGGCATGACCTCATCGGCCATCACTAGCGGCGAAACCGCGCGGACGCGCTGGTGGCAACTTGTGCTCGGCGTAATCGCCATGATGGCAATCTCGAGCCCGCAATACACCTGGACGCTGTTCGTCGGGCCGCTCAACCAGAAGCTCGGGACGACGCTGGCGGAAATCCAGTTCACGGCGTCGCTGCTGATCATGCTGCAGACCTTCGTCTCGCCGGTCCAGGCATACCTCGTCGATCGCTTCGGCCCGCGCAACCTCATCGCGATCGGCGCGCTTCTGTCCGGCGGCAGCTGGGTGCTTGCATCGCAGGTCAGCAGCTTGTGGATGCTCTACATCACCTATGGCGTCATCGGCGGCTTCGGCACCGGCATCATCTATGTCGGCGTCATCGGCCTCATGGTGCGTTGGTTTCCCGACCGGCGCGGGCTTGCCACCGGGCTGGCCGCTGCCGGCTACGGCTTCGGCGCCTTTTTTACCAGCTTCCCGATCGCCAACATGATCGGCGCCTCAGGCTACCAGCACACGCTGGTCGTCTGGGGCGTCATCCAGGGCATCGTCGGAATCCTGGCTGCGCTGGGGCTGCGTACGCCTCCTGAGGGCTATCTGCCCGCCGGCTACAATCCCGAAATCGCCAAGACGGAGATGCAGAGCAAGCGCAGCTACACGCCCGGCGAGATGCTGCAGAATCCGATCTTCTACCTGCTCTTCATAATGATGACGATGATGTCCACCGGCGGACTGATGGTGGTGCTCAATGTCGGGCCTTTCGCCAAGGACGCCCATGTCGACCAGGCGCTGATCTTCGGCATGGCCGCGCTGCCGCTCTCGCTGACGCTGTCACGCGTCACCAACGGCGCGACGCGGCCGTTCTTCGGCTGGATCTCCGACCATATCGGCCGCGAGCACACCATGGCGCTCGCCTTCTCGCTCGAGGCGCTGGCGATCCTCGTGCTCTTCGCCTTCCTAAACAACCCCGCCATGTTCGTCGTCCTGACCGGCCTGGTCTTCTTCGGCTGGGGCGAAATCTTCTCGCTGTTCCCGTCGACCCTGACCGACACCTTCGGGCCCAAATACGCCGCGACGAATTACGGTTTCCTCTACATCGCCCAGGGCATCGGCTCGGTGCTGGGCGGGCCGGCCGCGGCGTATCTGAAGCAGATGACCGGAAGCTGGACGGTGGTGTTCCTGCTCGTCGCCGTGCTCGACGCGCTCACCGCTTTGCTGGCGATCGCCGTGCTCAAGCGCATGCGCCAGCAGCATCTGCGCGTCTCCGGTTGAGACGCCGCGGCTTTCCCCTGCGGGAGGGCGATCTGGCGTTCAGCGCTTGGTCGCGCTCGCCGCCGCGCGAATCTCGCTCAGCGACTGGCGGATGGTGAGCGCTTCGGGATCGATGCGCAATTCGATGACGGCCGGCCCGCCCGCCACCCGAGCCCGCTCGAAGGCGGCGGCGAAATCCCTCGTGCGCTCGACGACCTCGCCATGGGCGCCATAGGCGCGCGCCAGCGCGGCGAAATCGGGATTGCGCAGATCGGTGCCGATGACGCGGCCGGGATGATGACGCTCCTGATGCATGCGGATCGTGCCGTACATGTTATTGTTGACGATCAGCACCATGACGCCGAGCTGGCGCTGCACGGCGGTCGCCAGCTCCTGCCCGGTCATCAGGAAATCGCCGTCGCCGGCGACGCAGACCACGGTCCGCTCGGGATGCACCACCTTCGCCGCGAGCGCCGCGGGAAAGCCGTAGCCCATCGAGCCACTGGTCGGCGCCAGCTGCGTGCCGAACCGGCGATACTGATGGAAGCGATGCAGCCAGGTCGCGAAATTGCCGGCGCCGTTGGTGAAGATCGCGTCGGCCGGCACATGCGCGTCGAGCCACAGCATGATCTCGCCGAGCTGAATATCGCCGGGCGAGCGTGGCGGCTTGCGCCAAGCGAGATACTCCTCATGCGCCGCCGCCGTGTCCTTTGCCCATGGCGGGTCGGCAATCGGCGCCAGCGCTGCCGCCGTCCGGGCGAAAGCGCGCGCGCTGGCGACGATCGGCAGCTCCGGCTGATAGACGCGGCCGAGTTCCTCAGGATCGGGATGGACATGGACGAAGCGCTGCTGCGGCGTCGGGATGTCGATGAGCGTGTAGCCGCCGGTGGTCATCTCGCCGAGGCGCGGGCCGACGGCGATCAGGAGATCGGCGTCCTGGATGCGCCGGGCGAGCTTGGGGTTGACGCCGATGCCGACATCGCCGGCATAGCAACGGTGCGCGTTGTCGAAGCGGTCCTGCCGGCGAAAGACGCATCCGACCGGCAGCTTATTGGCGGCGGCGAACGCCTCGATGCACGTCACCGCCTCGGCATCCCAGGCGCTGCCGCCGAGCAGCAGGAAAGGGCGCTTCGCCGCCGCGAGCCGCTCGCGCAGCGCCGCCATCGGCGCCGCGCCCGGCCAGGTCTCGACCGGCCGATAGGGCTGCGCGTCGCCGACCTCGACTTCCTCGCTCAGCATGTCCTCGGGCAGCGCCAGCACCACCGGGCCCGGGCGACCGCCGGTGGCGACGGAAAAGGCGCGGCTCAGGAATTCCGGGATGCGGCGCGGATCGTCGATCTGCGCCACCCATTTGGCGAACTGGCCGAGCATGCGGCGATAATCGACCTCCTGGAAGGCCTCGCGCTCCACGGTATCCCGCGCCACCTGGCCGATGAAGAGGATGAGAGGCGTCGAATCCTGCATGGCGACGTGGAGGCCGGAGCTCGCATTGGTTGCGCCCGGGCCGCGCGTCACCATGCACAGGCCCGGCCGCCCCGTGAGCTTGCCATAGGCGTCCGCCATCATCGCCGCGCCGCCTTCCTGGCGGCAGGTGACGAGGCGGATCGAGTTGGCGTCATAAAGCGCATCGAGCACGGCAAGGTAGCTCTCGCCGGGCACGCAGAATACCGTGTCGGCGCCGTGGATCTTGAGCTGATCGACGAGGATCTGCGCGCCGGTCCGTCGGCGAGGGGCTGTGCTCACGCTCTAATCCTCCGCGGGCGTCGTTCGCCGCCAGAGGTATTGGAGTTTCGCGCGGTCGGCAATCCCCTTGTCGGTAAGAGCGCTACTCGGCCGGGCGCGGCGTCACCCTGGCCCGGCGCGACCGGGAGGGATCGTCGGCGCGCCCGACCCAGCGCATCAGCGCGCCGATGACGAGCAGCGTGGCGGCATAGAACGCGACCTGGATGCCCGTGGGTTGGGCGACATAGCCGACCAGCGCATGCAGAACCTGGCCAGGGATGCTGCGCTCGGTCAGCAGCCACGACGTGTCCCAGACACTGTTCCCGAGCGGCGGCAGCACATCGGCCTGCACCAGGAAGGCCGCGCCCTGCGCCGCCATGCCGGCGGCGAGCAGCAGGATGAGCCAGCTCGTCACTCTGAAGAGATGCTTCAGCGGGATGCGCAGCAGGCCGAAATAGAGCAACGCGCCGACGCCGATGCCGGCGGCCATGCCGATGGCGAAGCCGCCGCCGAACGAGACCGCGTCGGTGCCGTTGGCCGCGACGATGCTGTAGAGGAACAGCACCAGCTCCGAGCCTTCGCGCAGCACGGCAAGCCCGACCACCACCGCCAGCGCGTAGAGCGGGCGCGCACCCGACCGCACGAGCTTGCCGACATCGCCCGCCTCGACCGCCAGCTCGCGGCCGTGCCGGCCCATCCACACATTGTGCCAACCCAGCATGACCACCGCCGTGAAGAGCACGGCAGCGTTGAAGAGCTCCTGCCCGACCCCGGCGAGCGCGGCGGCGATCTCTTCGGCGAAGCCGGCCACCAGCAGCGCGCCGACCACGCCGGCCGCCACTCCCGCGCCGACCCAGGCACCGCGCCGGCGCACGCCCTGGCTGGCGGCGAGGACGATGCCGACGACGAGGGCGCCCTCGAGCACTTCGCGAAAGACGATGAGGGCGGTAGGCAGCATTACTTTTGCTTACCTTGCGGCGACACGAGGCCGCGTGAGGGGTGTACCCGATCCTGGCGCAGGAACCATCTCCATGCCACGAGTTGCAACTGCGACGCGTTCGCATTTTCGCCCGCGCCTTCTCCGCCGTCAAGAGCGAGGTGCGCCTTGCCGATGTCCGCCAGGGCGCAGGGCCTATCGGCCCTTGGCCAGGTCCGGGAAGAAGAAGGCGATCTCGCTCCGCGCCGTCTCGGCCGAGTCCGAGCCGTGGACGGAGTTCGCCTCGATCGATTCGGCAAAATCCGCGCGGATGGTGCCGGGCGCGGCCTTGGCGGGATCGGTGGCGCCCATGATCTCGCGGCTGAGGGCGACGGCGCTCTCGCCTTCCAGCACCTGAATGACAACGGGGCCGGAAGTCATGAAGTTGACGAGGTCGCTGAAGAACGGGCGCTGGCGGTGCACGGCATAGAAGCGCTCGGCCTCGTCCCGCGACAGCTTCCGAGGCCCCGTCTTCTTGATGATGCGCAGGCCTCGTTGCTCGAAGCGGGCATTGATCTTGTCGGTCAGCTTGCGACGCAGCGCGTCGGGCTTGATGATCGACAAGGTGCGTTCGACGGCCATGGGCATTCCCTCGCGGCGGCAGAAATCGCCGGGGATATAGCGGCCTCCGACGCGCCGATCAACCGTCCTCGGCCGGCGCGGCGCCGCGCTTCTCCCATTTGCCTTCGGTCTGCTCCCAATAGGCGAGGTGGTGGCCGGCGGCCTTCGCCTCCCGCCAGCGCAGCCGTGCGGCGGCGACGGCGGCGTCGTCAGTGCCGTCGAAGATGTCGCAGCAGCGCGCATAATCGCCGAGGCGCGCCGAGCTCCGGCCATCGAGCAGCACCAGCATGGTGGCGCGGTTCGGGTTCTCGTCGGCGGTGGTGAGCCACACCGGCTGGCTCTCGGCGTTGCCGTCGCGGGCACAGCCATGCGGCAGGAAGCTCGCCTCGTCATAGGTCCAGAGCAGCGCGTCCAAGTGATCGACCCGCTCGGCCGAGCCGGCGATGACCACGACGCGATGGCCCTCGGCCAGCGCGCGCTCGACGATCCGCGGCAGCGCCCGCTCGAGCGGCATGGTGCGCAGGTGATAAAAGCCGATCTCGGTCATCCCCCTACCCTCGGCGCTAGTCCTCGTAATGCTCGGCCACCAGGCGCTCGAGGAGGCGCACGCCGAACGCCGTGGCACCCTTGGGCACGGTGGCAGCGTCCTTCTTCGACCACGCGGTGCCGGCGATGTCGAGATGCGCCCAGGGCACGCCGTTGACGAAGCGCTGCAGGAATTGCGCGGCGGTGATGCTGCCGGCATCGCGCCCGCCGCTGATGTTCTTGATGTCGGCGGCGTCGCTGTCCATGAGCTTGTCATAGGCGTCGCCGAGCGGCAGGCGCCACACCGGCTCGCCCACCGCCTTGCCGGCGGCGATGAGGCGCTCGGCAAGCTCGTCGTTGTTGGTGAAGAGCCCGGCATTCTCGTGGCCGAGGGCGATGATGATGGCGCCGGTCAGCGTCGCCAAGTCGACCATGAATTTGGGCTTGAAGCGATCCTGCGCATACCACATCGCGTCCGCCAGCACGAGCCGGCCCTCCGCATCCGTGTTGAGCACCTCGATGGTCTGGCCGGACATGGAGGTGACGATGTCGCCGGGGCGCTGCGCCTGGCCCGACGGCATGTTCTCGACCAGCCCGACGACGCCCACGACATTGACCTTGGCCTTGCGCCCGGCGAGCGCCTTCATCAGCCCGATCACGACGCCGGCCCCGGCCATGTCCCACTTCATGTCCCACATGCCGTCGGCCGGCTTGATCGAGATGCCGCCGGTGTCGAAAGTGACGCCTTTGCCGATGAAGGCGACCGGCGTCGCGGTCTTGGACTTGGCGCCCTTCCATTGCATGACGACGAGGCGCGGCGGCTTGTCGCTCCCCTGGCCGACGCCGAGCAGCGCGCCCATGCCGAGCTTCTTCATCTGCTTCTCGTCGAGCACCTCGACGTCGACCTCGAGCTTCTCGAGCGAACGCGCCGCCTCGGCGAGCGTCTCCGGATAGATGATGTTGGCCGGCTCCGAGACGAGATCGCGGGTGAAGAACACGCCGTCGACGATCTTGTCGAGCGGCGCGAAGGCGCGCTTGGCTTCGCCGACATCGCCGGTCATGACGGTAAGCTTCTCGAGCGTCGCCTTCTGCTCTGGCTTTTCCTTGGTGCGGTACTTGTCGAAGCGATAGGCGCGCAGCCGCGCGCCATAGGCGAAATTCGCCGCCGCCGCGCCGCCCTCGATTTTCGCGCCGTCGAGGTCGTCGAGCGCCACCGCCGCCGCTTTCTCGCCGGCAGTGTTGAGCTGGGCCACCACCTGCCCGCCCAGGCTCTGCATCGCCGCCGCGTCGACGGCCGAGGCCTTGCCGACGCCGATCAGCAGCACGCGACCGACATCGAGCTTCGCCGGGGCGAGCACGCCCAGCGCTTCGTCCTTGCGCCCGGTGAAGCGGCTCGATTCCATCGCCCGCTTGAGCGCGCCGCCGCTTTCCTTGTCGAGCGCGGCGGCGGTCGGCGTCAGCGTGCGATCCTCCGTCACGCCGACGACGATCGTGCCCGATTTGGGCCGGCCCGGCTCGGCAAAGGCGATCTTCATGAGTGTTCCCCTCGGCGAAATCTAGCGCGCCCGATAGACGCCGGAGCGCCGAGTGTCAATCGCCATCGCCGCGGATGTCACAGACAGAGCGGCGCATCCAACAGCACATGCGACCAGCGGGGCGCGCGCGGCGCCGGATAAGGTTCCTGCGCCGTGGCGCGCCAACCGCGCGCGCCGTGCTCGAGCAACACCGCCCGACCCGCGGGAACATCGCGCGATCCTGCCGCCGTGCAGGAGATGAGGGCGAGCCGATAGCCATCCGCCGCCAGGCGATCGAACGTCGCCGGCGCGAGCGCCGTCACGATGCGCAGATCGAGATCGGGATGCGCCGGCGGCACGAAGCGGATCAACCCTTCGAGCATGGCGGCGACGCTGCCATTGTCGCCGGGGAGGACGAGCGCGAGGCGGCTCTCCGTGCCCAGCCCCGCTTTCACCATGGCCGCGAGCTGCCAGGTCCGCAGCTGCGGCACCTCGAGGTCGAAGCGCAGCAGGCTCGCCAGAGCCAGCGGGCACAACGCGGCCACGGCCACCAGCGCGGCCGGGGCGGCGCGACGCAGCGGGCCTGGAAGCGCCCAGCCGCGCTCGGCGGCGATGTCGCGCGCCAGCAACAGCAGGGTCAGCACGAGCAGCAGCCCGAGATGCGTGTTGTAGCGGAAATAGGAATGCGCCTCGACGCTCATCTGGCCGGGAAAATGGCCGATATATGTCACGAAGAGCGCGGCGTTGTAGGCGAGCATCACGCCGGCGAACAACGCCGCGACGCGCGTCGTCCGGTCGAGCCCGTGACGCCGCAGGCGCCAGACGAGGCCGGCGATCGCCAGCGCCGCCGCGGCGAAGAAATAGGCTTTCTCCAGCATCTCCTTCAGCATGCTGCGCAGGATGAGCGGGATGTTGGCGAACTGCCATTGCGCGAAGGGTAGCGGCTTGAGCTCGCCGGCGGCGAAATGGCTGAGCACGTACCAGCGCCATGCGGCGTAGAGCAGGATCGCCGGCGCGGCGGCCAGGAGCAGCGTCGCGAGCGCCCGGCCGCGCCCCTCCCGCCCCTGCAGCAGCGCCAGCACGAGCGCCGAGGCGAGCAGGCCGGCGACGAGGGCGATGCTGTCCTGCTTGATGTTGACCAGCGCCGCCAGCGTCAGCGCGAACAACGTCAGCTCGGCATGGGCGGTGCGCTGTGCGGCGAGGCGATCGAGCGCGCGCGCGGCGAACCAGGCGGCAAAAGCGAGCGCCACCGTGACCGATGTCTCGCTATAGGCGGAGAAGTGATAGCGCGGCGCGAAGCCGGGATTGATCAGCGTCGTCAGCAGCAATCCCAGCGCGGTCGCGCCCCAACTCGGCAGGATCGCGGCCGCGTCGTCGCCGCGCTCGATGAGTCGCGCCAGAAACAGCGCGAAGGCGAGCTGCAGGATGAGGTTGAAGCCGATCATCGCCGTGGCTGGAAATCCCGGCGTGAAGAGCGCGGCGACGAAGGCGGCGAGCTGCATGTTGTAGGGCGCGCCGGGCAGGAAGGAGTGGCTGAGCCAGCGGTCGTCGGCCGGGAAGCTCGCATGGTCGTAGAGATAGGCGGCGTTGGGCAGCAGGTTGAGGAAAGTGTCGGGAAGGCTCGGCCGCGCGCTCGCCATGACTGCCAGGAGCGGCAGGGCGACGATGGCCATGCGCAGCACGCCGCGCCATGCCGCCGCCGCCAGGCGAAAGCGCGGCGCGACGAGGCCGACGAGCCCCGACGCGACGATGGCGGCGGCCGGCCAGCGCAGCGACGCCGCCGTGGCGACGCCCCACAAGGTCAAGGCCAGGCAGGCGGCGCCCCAGCCGGCGACCAGCGCCGCCTCGGGCGCGGCGCGCCCCAGCGACAGCAGGCGCCCGACGCCGACGAACATCGACGCCGCGACCAGGACGCCCGCCCATGCGGCGAGATCGGCCCAGCTGGGGATCAGCAATTCCATGGCTGTCATGAAGGACGCGGCAAGCGGCGGTCTATCGGGGCCGCTCGGCGCCGTCAAGGCGCACGGCGTCGAGCACGACCCGGAAGAGGGCGAAGCGCGGCGCGACGAACACGCGCGCGAGCTCGGGCTGGTCCGCGAGCACGAAGGGATGGCGGCCGACGAAGGCGACATAGTCGTAGCTGCGCAGAGCGGCGCGCTCGCCATCGTCGAGCGGCGGCGCGGCGGCGACGACCCCGGCCCACAGGCGGTCGGGCGCAAGCCGGTCGGCGAGCGCGCGATAGGCCGGGCGCAGCGCCACCGGCTGCTGCGTCGGGAAGGCGAAGAGCGTCGGCACGAAAGCGTCGCGCCGGACGATGGCGAGAGTCGGGAAATGCGCCAGCGGCGTTGCCTCGGAATTGACCGCCTCGGCCGGGTAGGCGACGGCGAGGCGGCTCCCTGCGGGCAGCCGGTCGAGCGCCGGGAGCAGGCTGGCATAGAGTCGATCGCTGTCATGCCACCTCGCCGTCACGACGCCGAGCCGCGCCGCGAACAGCGCCAGCGCCGCGGCGAGAAAAATCCGTCGCGCCGTCGCGCGCGGCGCCATCCACTCGCTGCCGGCCACGAGCACGAGGCCGAGCAGCAACGGGATGCGGCGATCGGCCCCCGAGGCGGTGGCGAGCTGGCTCGGCATCGCCAGGTAGACCAGCGCCAGCAGCGCCAGCGGCACCGTCATGGGCGGCGCGAGCCGGACCCAGCGCCGCCAGAAGAGGAAGATGAGCGCCAGGGCGACCAACGCGAAGCAGGCGATATCGAACGCCCGGCTGTAGTTGTCGAACACGCTGAACAGCAGGTCGAGCTTGCGCACCGGGTGGCCGTAGCGCACGGCGCCGCCGATCGCGCCGGGCGTCGCGACGAAGAGGATGAGGAGCGCGGGGACGAACGCGACGCCGGCCAGGGCGAGAGCGGTCGCGTCCCTGCCCCGCGCCGACGGGCGTTGCAGCCATTGCCCGGCCTCGTAGCCCATCACCATCACGCCGTAGAGGCCGAAAGCGAGCAGATGGGCAAAGAACAGCGCCAGCGCGGCAAGCGCGCCGAAGACTAAGCGCAGCGCCGGCGACTGGCGCCGCAGCGCGATCCACAAGGCGAGGGCGCACAGGCCGAGCCCGAGGCCGAAGAGGTAATTGAGGAAGCCCCAGAGCAGGATGCGGCTGTAGAGCAGCAGGAAGGCAAGGCAGGGCCAGGCCGACCAGACGCCGAACAGCGTCCGGTGCAGCGCCGCCGCGCCGCCGACCAGTAGGAGCAGCGTCAGCAGCACGAACGCCTTGGCGGCCCAATCGAGCGGCATGACCTGCGCCAGCATCGGAACGATCGCGTCCATGGCCAAGTCAGGGACCGGCCGCCACGCGATCTCGTAGAAGCGCTGCAGGTCGGGCGAGCGCGCCAGGTCCGCCAGGATGTGCATGCGCGCGAGGTGATTGGGATAGTCGAAAAGCGGCAAGGTGTCGCACATCAGCACCGGCGCCGCGGCCGCGGCGAACAGCGCGGCGAAGAGCAGGGCGAATCGGCGCAAGCCGAGCGCCGGCAGATCGGTCGCGGCTCGCATCGACGCCGGCATCCTCCTTCGCGCCCAAGGCGGGCGCCGCAGAGTTCCACGTCGCGACCGCCGCAGCAAGCGCCCCGCGCCAGGAAACTTCGCGCTAGGCTCGGCCAAGAAGCCGCACCTATAATCAGACCCGATGAGCTGGATCACGCGCTACATCCTGCGCCAGACGCTGGCCACCATGGTCTTCGTCGCGGTGTGCTTCACCGCGGCGGTATGGCTGCTGCAGTCGCTGCGGCTCATCGATCTCATCGTCAATCGCGGCCTCTCGGCGGGCCTCTTCGCCTATCTCGCCATCCTCATCCTGCCGCGCTTCGTCGACGTGGTGTTGCCGATCGCGGTCTTCATCGCCGTGCTCTTCACCTATAACCGGCTGCTGACCGAGAGCGAGCTGGTGGTGATGCGCGCCGCCGGCATGAGCCAGACGGATCTGGCCCGGCCGGCACTTATCACCGGCGCCGTCGGCATGGCCATGCTGCTGTCGATGTCGGTCTATTTCCTGCCGGCGGCCAATCGCGCCTTCAAGGATCTGCAGTTCGAGATCCGCAACCGCTTCGCCTCGGTGCTGCTGCAGGACGGCATCTTCAATACGCTCTCGGACACCCTGACCATCTATGTCAGGAGCCGGGATGCCAATGGCGAGCTCGTCGGCCTGCTCGTCCACGACACGCGCGACCCGTCGAAGCCCGTCACCATCATCGCCGAGCGCGGCGCCTTCGTCGATACCGACGGCGGGCCCCGCGTGCTGATGGTCAATGGCGGGCGCCAGCAGCTCGATGGCGCCACCGGCAAGCTGTCGGTGCTGAGCTTCGAGAAATACACGCTCGACCTCGCCAGCTTCCGCGACGCGCCGGGCGCGCGCGATCGCCAGCCGGACGAGCGCTATCTGCACGAGCTGCTGTGGCCGGGCGAGGGCCAGCGCGCCGACCAGGCCAGCCTGCTCATCGAGGCGAATCTGCGCTTGGTCAACCCGCTGACCGCCCTCGCCTTCGCCGCCATCCCCGTCGCCTGCCTGCTGACCGGCGAGTTCAATCGCCGCGGGCAGACCCGGCGCGTGATGCTCGCGATCCTGCTCGCGCTCGCCTTCGAGGTCCTGGACATCGGCCTCAAGAACCTGGCGGGGCGCACCTCGATCGCGCTGCCGTTCCTTTATCTGAACGTCATGGCGCCGATCTGGGCGACCGCCTGGCTGCTGTGGCGCGATAGCCGACAGCCTACGCTCCGACGCCTCGCGCTGGCGAGCTGACCCACGCCCATGTCGCCCTGGAAGACCCTCTTCCGCTACATCGTCCTGAAGTTCTTCGTCTGGTGCACCGGCGTGTTCCTGGCGATGCTGATGATCGTCTTCCTGCTCGACTACATCGAGCTCATCCGCCGCGCCGGAACCAAGGCCGAGGCGACGTTTCTGGCGCTGCTCGAGATGGCGGTGCTGAAGCAGCCGCATATGGCGCAGCAGATCATGCCCTTCGCCATCCTGTTCGGCACCATGATGGCGTTCTGGCGCATGACGCGCAGCAACGAGCTGGTCGTGGCGCGCGCCGCCGGTGTCTCGGTGTGGCAGTTCCTGACGCCGCCGCTTGGCGGCGCGGCGCTGGTCGGCGTCGTCGCGGTGGCGGTGTTCAACCCCATCGCCTCGGTGATGCAGGCGCGCTTCGAGACGCTGGAGAACCGCGTCCTGCGCGGCAGCGGCGACCAGTTGACGCTGTCGCGCTCCGGCCTGTGGCTGCGCCAGAGTGACGAGGAGGGGCATCATTCCGTCATCCACGCCGACAAGCTCTTGCCGCCGCGCACCGAGCTCCAGGGCGTGATGGTGCTGTCCTTCGTCAATGACGGCCAGCTCAGCAGCCGGCTCGACGCCAAATCCGCCGTGCTCGACGCCGGCAAATGGCAAATCATCGACGGCACGCGGTGGACGCCCGGCAGCCCGTCCGAGCCGTTCGAGCGCGCGGAGGTGCCGACCAACCTGACGCCGCGCAAGATCCAGGAGAGCTTCGCCTCGCCCGAGACGATGTCGTTCTGGGAGCTGCCCGGGTTCATCGCGCTGCTCGAGAACTCGGGCTTCAGCGCGCAGCGCCACCGCCTCTATTTCAATGCGCTGCTGGCGCGCCCCTTCCTCTTCACCGCCATGGTGCTGATCGCCGCCACCTTCAGCCTGCGCATGCAGCGGCGCGGCGGCACCACGCTGATGATCGCC
>DASWFH010000037.1:0-4141 GCA_036394355.1 Allostellaceae bacterium
CGCCTACTCGTCGATCGAGCACATGGGGATCATCGTGTTCGCCTTCGGCATGGGCGGTCCGTTGGCGAATTTTGCCGGGCTGCTGCACATGACCATGCACAGCCTCACCAAATCGGGCATCTTCTTCGCCGTCGGCCATATTGCGCAGGTCAAGGGCACGCAGCGGATCAGCGAGATCGGCGGCCTCACCGAGACGCACCCGTTGCTCGGTTGGAGTCTCGTCCTCGGCGTCGTCGCGATCGCCGGGCTGCCGCCAATGGGTATTTTCATGAGTGAGTTTCTGGTGGTAAGCTCGACGTTTGCGCGCTCGCCGCTTCTCGCTGTTCCCCTCGTTTTCGGCCTGCTGATCGCTTTCGGCGCCCTGTTGCTGCGGCTGAATGGTCTGGCGTTCGGCGAGCCGCGCGGCGGCACGGCGTCCGTCAAGGCCTCCTATGTACCGCTCTTCGCGCATCTGGCCCTCGTCTTCGCCGCCGGCATCTACCTGCCGCCGCAGCTGGTGGTGTGGTTCCAGCATGTATCGAGCCTCCTCGGGTAGGGGCCGGGCGCCATGGCAGCACTGGGCGAGCTGATGGAAATGGCGAGGCGGGTCGACGCGCATCGGCCTAATTCGCGCGCCGTCGTCGATGCGGCGGGGTGGCGGCTTGCCGCCGATGCGCTTCGCGACGGGCGTGTGACCCTGCTCGGCCTCTGGGGCGACCGGGCCGCCGTGCATATGGCGCTGCTCGACGAATCGGCCGGCAATTTTGGCGTATTGAGCCTTGACTGCCCGGCAGGGCGGTTTCCCTCGATCGGCGCCGTGCATCCTCCCGCGATCCGACTGGAGCGCGCAATCCGCGATCTGTTCGGCCTCGAGCCCGAAGGCGCGCCGGACGCGCGCCCTTGGCTCGACCACGGCCGGTGGGACTTGGCCCACCCGCTCGACCGCTCGCCGCGGCCGCGGCACCGCGAAGCCGCGCCTTACGTTTTCCTCCCCGCCGAGGGCGAAAGCCTGCACCAGATCCCGGTCGGCCCGGTTCATGCCGGCATCATCGAGCCCGGACATTTCCGCTTCACCGCCGGGGGCGAGACGGTCGTCCGGCTCGAGGAGCGCCTGGGCTATGTCCACAAGGGCATCGAAAAGCTGATGGAAGGCGCCGACCTCGACCGCGCGGCAAAGCTCGCCGGGCGGACCTCCGGGGATAGCACGGTGGCCTACGCCATCGCCTTCGTGCGTGCCGCGGAAGCGGCGCTCGGCGTGGAGGCGCCCGCGCGCGGCCAATGGTTGCGCGCGCTGATGGCCGAGCTCGAGCGACTCGCCAACCATTTCGGCGACATCGGTGCGATCTGCAATGATGCGTCTTTCGCGCTGATGCACGCTCACTGCGCCGTGCTGCGCGAGCGCGTGTTGCGCGCCGCCGATGCGGGTTTCGGCCATCGCCTGATGCGGGACTGCGTCGTGCCGGGCGGGGCGGCCGTCGATCTCGCGCCGGCCGGCGTGGCCGCCATTCGCGCGCTTCTCGATGAAGCGCAGCGGCGCTTCCCGCCATTGGTCGCGCTCTACGACAACACCGCGTCGCTGCAGGACCGCACCGTCGGCACCGGGGTGCTGCGGCCGGAGCTCGCGCGGCGCTTTGGCGCAGGAGGCTATGTCGGCCGGGCTTCCGGCCGGGCCTTCGACGCGCGCCGCAGCCCCGGCTATGCGCCTTATGACCGACTGAAATTCGCAGTGCCGGTGCGCGAGGAGGGAGATGTGGATGCGCGCGTGTGGATTCGCATCCGCGAGGTCGAGCAGAGCCTGGACTTGATCGGGCAGATACTCGAGCGCCTGCCCACGGGTGCGATCCGCGCCCCATTGCCGAGCATCGGCCAATCCGCCGAAGGCGTCGCCCTGGTCGAAGGGTTCCGCGGCGACGTTTTGATATGGTTGCGGCTCGGCGGCGACGGCAAGGTCGAACGCTGCCATCTGCGCGACCCGTCCTGGTTTCAATGGCCGCTGCTCGAAGCGGCCGTCGAGGGCAACATAGTCGCCGATTTCCCGCTGTGCAATAAATCGTTCAATTGCTCGTATTCCGGCCACGACCTTTGAGGACGCGTCGCTATGCGCAAGCATCTGTTCGAAGGATTGATCCGATCGCCGCTGACCGAGCCCGCGCCTATGCCCGACGATGCAGCGTTGGCCGAGCTGGCGGCTGCGCTCGATCGTGTGGCGCGGCGCCGGCTCGGCCGCAGCCTTGCCATCCGTGAGGTCGATGCGGGCTCGTGCAACGGCTGCGAGCTCGAGATCCAAGCGCTCAGCAATGCCTTTTACGATCTCGAGCGCTTTGGCCTGCGCTTCGTCGCCTCGCCCCGTCATGCCGACGTGCTGCTCGTCACCGGCCCCGTGACGAAGAACATGCGCGAGGCTCTGGAGCGCACCTACCGCGCGACTCCCGATCCCAAATGGGTGGTGGCCGTCGGCGACTGCGCCCGGGACGGCGGCTTGTTCGCCGGCAGCTACGCCTGCCTCGGTGGCGTCGCTTCCGTGATCCCCGTCGACCTGCACATCGCCGGCTGCCCGCCGCCGCCTGTGCAGCTTCTCAAGGGACTACTAGCGCTGCTGTCGGATGAAGTCGCGCGAAAGTAACGGCTTCCTTCCGTAGCCGCATCGGGCGCGCGAGAATGCAGAGGCTTTGTCCTTCCGGCTTGGCGCCGAGACGCGCTATCCTCGGGCGCTCTTTCATTCGACATCGCTAACGAGGAGTTGCCCATGTTTCTGAACCACGCCTGTTTCGCGCGCCATACCGTCGCCGCGCTTGGCGTCATCGCCAGCGTTGCGCTGACCGATATGGGCGGTGCTCGCGCGCAAAGCGGCACCTTCGGCACCGATCAGCGCTATTGCGACAACAGCGCGCTGTCGCAGGTGCTGAGCACGTCGAAGGGCAATCTCATCGGCAGCGCCGCGGGCGGTGCCGCCGGCGGCCTGCTCGGCAACCAGTTCGGCAAGAGCAGCGGCAAGGGCGTAATGACCGTGCTCGGCGTCATCGGCGGCGCGCTGGCCGGCGGCTATGTCGGGCGCTCGATGGATCAGACCGACCAGGGCTGCGTCAGCCAGTCGCTCCAGAACGCCCCGGCCAATCAGCCCGTCGCCTGGCAGAATCCGAGCAGCGGCTCGAGCTATTGGGTGACGCCGACGCGCGACCGCCAAGGGCCGGACGGCCAGAAATGCCGCAACTTCGTCACCGACGCGGTGGTCGACGGCCGCCCGACCAAGACCGAGAGCACGGCCTGCCGCCAGCCCGACGGCAGCTGGATACCGGTGTCGAAGACGACCTTGGAGCCGATCCGTCCGCGCCCGCCTCAGGGCAATGCCGCGCTCTCCGAGGACACCGTGTTCAAGGTGCAGCAGCGGTTGCACGAGCTGGGTTTCTATGTGCGCGACAACATCGACGGGCAATGGGGGCCGAGCACTGCGTCGGCGGTGAAGAACTTCCAGCGCAGCAAGGGCATGAACCCGACCGGCCAGCTCGACCTGCAGACGTTGACCGCGCTCGATCTGCCACCTGACCAAGGCCAACCGTCGCGCAACTGAGCTTTGGCCTCGGCGTGGTCTGTGCCGATACGGCTGTGCTAGCATTCGGCCGCGCGGGCTTGGCCGCGCGGCGGCATGAGGAGACCGGAATGCTTTCCCGCCAGCAGATCGAGCAATACTGCGAGACCGGCTGGCTGGTGGTCGAGAACATGCTCGACACAGGTCTGCTGGCGCAGGCGAGGGGCGTCATCGCCGACTTCGTCGCCACGGCCGCAAGGGTGAGCGCCCATGACGATGTCTACGATCTCGAGCCGGGCCACCGGCCGGAAGCGCCGCGCGTGCGGCGCATCAAGACGCCGCACAAGAACCACCCGCTGTTCTGGCAGATCGCCCGGCTGCCGAAGCTCGTGGGCATCCTCGGGCAGCTGCTCGGGCCGTCCGGCGTCCGGCTGCACGGCTCGAAGATCAACCTGAAGGAGCCGCATTACGGCTCGCCCGTCGAATGGCATCAGGACTGGGCGTTCTATCCGCACACCAATGACGACATCCTCGCCGTCGGGGTCATGCTCGACGACATGCTGACGGAGAACGGGCCGCTGCTGGTGCTGCCGGGCAGTCATAGGGGACCGGTCCACGACCATCACCTCGACGGCT
>DASWFH010000038.1:0-3792 GCA_036394355.1 Allostellaceae bacterium
CCCAAGACCTTCGATCCCGGCGGCCGCATCGCCGCCTTCATGAAGACCTTGCCCTGGACGGTCGCGGCCGGCTCCTAGCTCACGCCACCGGCTCGGCGTCGAGCCGCACCGCGACGCCCTCGAGCGCGCGCCCAGGCGCCGTGTAGCGGCGCATCACCAGCGGATCGTGGCCGGGCACGATGTGGCGCGGCGACGCGGCGAGCTGGCTGAGCCGCCGATGCCCCTCCAGCATGTCCGCCACGTTGTAGACGATCGGGAAGGGCCGTCCCTGCTCCATATTGGCGTAGAGGTGGCTCGCATCGGAAGCGATCACCACCCAGCCGCGCCGGGTCCACACCCGCACCGACTGGATACCCGCGGTGTGCCCGCCGATGCGGTGCACGCTGAGACCCGCCGCCAGCTCCTCGTCGCCGTCATGGAAGGCGACGCGCCCGGCATAGAGATGCCGCACCATCGCCACGATGTCGTCCGCGGCGAAGGCATGCCGCATCGCCGGATGGCACATGCAGCGCCCGGTGGCGAACGCCATCTCGCGGTCCTGGATATGGAAGCGGGCGCGCGGGAAGGCGTCGAGCGTGCCGGCATGGTCGTAATGCAGATGGGTGATGATCACGTCCTCGATCTGCTCCGGCGCGAGGCCCAGCGCCTTGACGCCGTCGGCCGGGCGGCGCAGCAATTGCCGCTGCCGCTGGCGCGCCGCCTCCTCGCCAAAGCCGGTGTCGATGACGAAGACGCGGTCCGAGCGCTGCGCCACCCAGACGAAATAGTCGAGCGGCGACGCTTCCTCATGCGGATCGCCGTTGATGAAATTCTCCGCCGCGCTGCGCTTGGCGTGATGCGCGTAGCGGATGGCGAAGAGGTTGAACGGCTCGATCTCGTCCATCATGCGCGCGCCCTCCCCGCCCGCCGCTGCGGCGCCTTGAATCTCGGGATGACCTCTGCGGCAAAGAGCTCGAGCGAGGCCAGCGCGCGCTCGACGCCGTACCAGGGCGGGTAATGCAGCATCACCGAGGCGGCGCCGGTCATGTCGCGCAAGCGCTCGATCTTCTCGATCACCGTCGCCGGCGAGCCGTGCAGGATGATGTCGCGCGAGAGGGTGTCGTAGTCGCGCCCGCTGCCGCCGGCGCTCGCCACCGTGCCGAGATAGCCCGAAGTGTGGCCGCTGGCGAAATGGCTCTGGTGCCGCAGGATGCCGGCCTCGCTCTCGGCGCGCGCCTTGGCATCGGTCTCGGCGACATAGACCCACCGGGCGATGTCGACATGGCCGCGCGCCGGGTTGCCGCGCAACGCCGCGGGCGTCTCCTCGAGCGCAGCGCGGTATTGCTTCACCTGCTTGGCCAGGCCCTCGAACGGCGTCCAGGTCGACAGCATGAGGCCGAACCCCATGCGCCCGGCGACCGCGATCGACCGCTCCGTCGCGCCGGCGAGGAAGATCGGCGGGTGCGGCTGCTGCAGCGCCTGCGGGAAGAGCTCGTAGTCGTTGTCGACCTTGACGCGGAAATGCTTGCCGCGGTGGTCGACCCGCTTGCTGCGCAGCATGTCCATGAGCAGCGGCAGCGCCTCCTCCTGGATGTCGCGCCGCGCCTCGAAATCGACGCCGAAGCCGTCGAATTCGTATTGGCGATATCCCGAGCCGAGGCCGAGTGTGAAGCGCCCGTTGCTGAGGATGTCGACGAAGGCGGCGTTCTCGGCGACGCGCAGCGGATTGGCAAGCGGCAACGTCACCACCGCGGTGCCGAGCTTGATGCGCTTGGTCAGCGCCGCGAGATATCCGGCATAGACGAAGACATCCGGCATGATGCCGTACTGATTGCTGAAATGATGCTCGGCGATCCACGCGATGTCGAAGCCGACCGCGTCGGCGCGCAGGATCTCGCGCGTCACCCGGGCGTGCACCTCGCGGTGCGGATAGGGCTCGACGTCCGTATTGGGATGGGATGTGAAGAGAATGCCGAATTCCATGCGTCCTCGCGCTCCTCCCTTTGGGCTGGCCTTTGCGGCCTTGCCGCCTCTACCATCATCACACCCGGCCGCGGCCGAGCCAAGAGAAACCAAGGGGCGGAGGAAAACGGTGGGCGAGCGCGCAATCGGCTTCATCGGCGTCGGCAGGATGGGCCTGCCCATGGCAGCGCGGCTGATCGCCGCCGGGCATCGCCTCGTCGCCTACGACGTGCAAGGCCAGGCGCTGAGCGCGATCGCCGGCAAGGGCGCCGAGACCGCCGCCTCGCCCGCCGAGGTGGCGTCGCGGGCCGAGATCGTCATGGCGAGCCTGCCGCGGCCGGAGATCGTGCGCGAGGTGGCGCTGGGCGAGCGCGGCGTCGCCGCGGGATCGAAGGCGCGGATCTTCGTCGATCTCTCCACCACCGGACCGCGCACGGCGCAGGCCATCGCCGCCGAGCTGGCCACGCGCAACATCATCGCCATCGACGCGCCGGTGAGCGGCGGCGTCGCCGGCGCCACCAAGGGCACGCTCGCGGTAATGACCTCGGGCCCGAAGGCGGAGTGCGAGGCCCTGCGCCCGCTCCTCCAGGCGATCGGCAAGGTGTTCTATATCGGCGCCGAGCCCGGCATGGGGCAGATGATGAAGCTCATCAACAATCTGCTCTCGGCCACCGCGACGGCGGCCACGTCCGAGGCGGTGGTGCTCGGCGTCAAGGCCGGGCTCGACCCGCACGTCATGATCGACGTGATCAACGCCGGCAGCGGCCGCACCACGGCGAGCGAAGACAAATTCCCGCGCGCCATTTTGCCGCGCAGCTTCGATTACGGCTTCGCGCTCGGGCTCATGTCGAAGGACGTGAATTTGTGCATCGCCGAGGCCGATGCGCTGCAGGTGCCGATGTGGATCGGCAACGCCGTGAAGCAGCTATGGCTCTACGGTCTGGGCCAGGGCGGACCCGACCAGGATTTCACCGAGCTCATCAAGCATCTGGAGAAATGGGCCGGCGTCACCGTCGGCGGCAAGAAGCCCGCCGGCTGATCGCGTCCGCCCGCTCGCGCGATCAGCGCGCGCGTTGCGCGAGCTCCTCGCCCTGCTCCGCCAGCTCCTCGAAGGTGGCGCGCACGCTTTCCGCATCGCCCCAATCGTGGCCCACGGCCTGGACCATGCCCTGCGGCGTGTCGGGATAGCCCTCGCGCTCCTCGGAACCGACGGCGTAGATCTGCCCGTCGCGCCGTTCGACCACGGCAAGCCTGCCGCGCCGCTGCACGAGCACATGCGAGCCGCGCTGTTCGACGATCGACACTTCCGCCATCTGCCCCTCCCTGACGAAGCACGTGTTGGGGCAACATCGCTCGTCGGGCGAGGTTCCGCGGCGGCGATGCGTATCGCCCAGCGCGCGATCACGTGTCAAAAAAAAGATATCCACCGGAATCCCAGGTTCCGTTTGCGCGAATGTCGCCGAGGCTATTGCCTGCGGCGCGCGAGAGTGAGATTTTCGCGATGATGCGCGCACCGCACGGGCCGGGCGAAGCATCGCCGAGCACGAAGGGGGACACCGTGAGCAAGCAAATTCTCGTTGATGCCGTGAAAAAGACGGGCGTGAAGTCAGGAGCCGCGAACGAAGCCGTCGAGGCGATCGTCGCCGCGATCAGCAAGGAGCTGAAGAAGAACCAGCGCTTCAGCCTCGCCGGCTTCGGCTCTTTCGCCGTCAGCCGCCGCAGCGCCCGCATGGGGCGCAACCCGCGCACCGGCGAGTCCATCAAGATCAAGGCGAGCAAAGGCGTTCGCTTCAAGGCGGGCACCAAGCTCCGCGCATCGCTTTAGAGCGTTATCCGAACCACTCTTCCGTC
>DASWFH010000039.1:0-2407 GCA_036394355.1 Allostellaceae bacterium
AGCTCAGGCGAATTCGAGGATGACCTGGTCGACGGCGAGGCTGTCGCCGGTCTTGGCGCGGACGGTCTTGACCTTGCCGTCGCGCTCGGCGCGCAGCACGTTCTCCATCTTCATCGCCTCGACCACCGCCAGCTCCTCGCCGGCCTTGACGTCCTGCCCCTCGCCGACCGCGAGCGAGACGAGGAGCCCCGGCATCGGCGACAGCAGGAAGCGCGACAGGTCCGGCGGCTGCTTCGCCGGCATCTGCGACAGCAGCTCGGCGGCGTGGGGCGTGAGCACCTTGACCGCGAGGGTGGCGCCGCCACGCGTCAGGCGGAAGCCGATGCCGTCGCGGTCGAGCTGGAACACCACGGGCTTGCCCTCGAGCGTGGCCTGGAACAGCGGCTGGCCCGGCTGCCACGATGTCACGATCGCGCGCCGGCTCCCGTCCTCGCTCGCGACCACGATCGCCTCGCCCTCGCGCGTGGTCCGCACCCGGTGGCGGTCCTCGCCGAGGCACACCACCCAGCTTTCCGGCGCGACGCGGCGGTGACCGGCGAGCTGGCCGCTGATGCGCGCCTCGCTCTCGGCGACGATGCGCTGCGCGGCCGCGGCGACGGCGATGGCGTCCTGCGCGGCGGCGGGCGCCAAGTCGCTGCCGGTGAAGCCGCCGGCGAACTCCTCGGCGATGAAATTGGTGCTGAGGCGGCCTTCGGCGAAGCGCGGCTTCGCCAGCACGGCGGCGAGAAAGGGCACGTTGTGCGAGACGCCGCGGATATAGAAGGAGTCGAGGGCGCGGCCGATCCGCGCGATTGCCTCGCTGCGCGTCGCGCCGTAGGCGACGAGCTTGGCGATCATCGGGTCGTAATAGAGGCTGATCTCCGCGCCCTCGAAGACGCCGGTGTCGACGCGGATGCCGTCGCCCGCAGGCGGCGCGTAGCGCACGAGGCGGCCGATCGAGGGCAGGAAGTTGCGCAGCGGGTCCTCGGCATAGATGCGCGCCTCGATCGCCGCGCCTTCGAGCTTCACCGCTGCTTGCTTGAGCGCGAGCTTCTCGCCGGCGGCGATGCGGATCATCCATTCGACGAGGTCGAGGCCGGTCACCATCTCGGTCACGGGATGCTCGACCTGGAGCCGCGTGTTCATCTCGAGGAAATAGAAATTGCGCTCCTTGTCGACGATGAACTCGACCGTGCCGGCGGAGCGGTAGCCGACCGCCTTGGCGAGCGCCACCGCCTGCGCACCCATGGATGCCCGCGTCTTGGCGTCGAGGAACGGGCTCGGCGCCTCCTCGATGACCTTCTGGTGGCGGCGCTGGATCGAGCATTCGCGCTCGCCGAGATGGATGACGTGGCCATGCGAATCGCCCAAGACCTGGATCTCGATGTGGCGCGGCTCCTCGACGTATTTCTCGATGAAGACGCGATCGTCGGCGAAGCTCGAGCGCGCCTCGTTGCTGGCGGCGCGGAAGCCGTCGCGCGTCTCGGCATCGCCGCGGGCGATGCGCATGCCCTTGCCGCCGCCGCCGGCCGAGGCCTTGATCATCACGGGATATCCCAAGTCGCGGGCGATGCGGATGGCGGCGTCGGCGTCGGGAATGATGTCGAGATGGCCGGGCACGGTGGAGACGCCGGCCGCGCGCGCCAGCTTCTTCGACTCGATCTTGTCGCCCATCGCCGCGATCGCGCGCGTGTCGGGGCCGATGAACTGGATGCCGGCCCGCGCCAGCGCCTCGGCGAAGGCGGCCTTCTCCGAGAGAAATCCGTAGCCGGGATGCACGGCCTCCGCGCCGGTCTTGCGGCAGGCATCGAGGATGGCGTCGATCTGGAGATAGCTTTCCGCCGAGGGCGGCGGCCCGATGCGCACCGCCTCGTCCGCCTCGCGCACATGGAGCGCGTCGGCATCGGCATCGGAATAGACCGCGACCGTGGCGATGCCCATGCGCCGCGCCGTGCGCATGACCCGGCAGGCGATCTCGCCGCGATTGGCGATGAGGATTTTCTTGAACATGGGTGTGGTTAGCGCGAGGCGTGGGCGAGCGGCAAGGTTATGTCTCGGCAGGTTTGGACGGGCTTGCGGCGACGGGCGGAGCGAAGGATAGGGGCGGCGACGCGCGAGGGGAAGGGAGGCCGTGGCATTGAAAGCCCTCTCCGCGCGCAGCGGAGAGAGGGAGGGGCCCGCTGCAAAAGGGGCGGGAGGTTGAGAGGGTGACGCAAGTCTTGCGCCGACCCTTCGAGACGCGGTGCTGCGCACCGCTCCTCAGGGTGAGGAGAAACTGGAAAGATTGAAGAAAACGGCCTCATCCTGAGGAACGCCCCTGAGCTTGTCGAAGGGGCGCGTCTCGAAGGATGAGCGGGGAAGCGGCTGGAGCTTCCTTCTGCGCGGTGCGGGCTCTCGCGGTTGCAAGCGCAACCGCTGCCGCCCGCAG
>DASWFH010000040.1:0-7040 GCA_036394355.1 Allostellaceae bacterium
CGTCCGGATGTACAACGGCTGCCAGTCTTCGGGCTCGGATGCGCTGGCGGCGTGCTCGGCCTCGCGCGGGCCGCTGCGCTAGCCAGGGCCGCGCCCCATAGCCGCGTGCTGTTCCTTGTGGTCGAGCTCTGCGCACTGTGCTTCAGGAAGGACGACTGCTCGAAAAGCAACGTCGTTGCTACTGCGCTGTTCGGCGACGGGGCCGCTGGAGCTATCGTATCCTGCCGTGGCGAGGGACCCGCGATCGGGGCTGCTGGCGAATATACTTGGCCCGGCTCGCTCGAGATCATGGGTTGGGATGTCGCCGAGGACGGGCTTAAGGCGATCTTCTCCCGCGACATACCGAGCCACATCAGACGACATCTTCGCGCGGTCGCAGCCGATTTCCTGGCGCGAAATGCGCTGTCGTTCGACGATATCGGTGCCTTTGTCTGCCACCCCGGAGGCGCGAAAGTGGTCGCCGCGCTGGAGGAGGCATTCGCGCTACCCGAGGGCACCATGGTCGAGACCCGGCGAGTCCTGCGGGATTACGGCAACATGTCAGCGCCGACCGTGCTGTTCGTGCTCGATGCCATGCTGCGGAAGCACGCCGGA
The DNA here is from genome assembly GCA_036394355.1 of Allostellaceae bacterium. Lineage (GTDB taxonomy): Bacteria > Pseudomonadota > Alphaproteobacteria > ATCC43930 > CGMCC-115725 > DAHUYF01. The sequence continues at coordinate 595 of DASWFH010000040.1, forward strand.
TGCCGGATGATGCTCACCGCCATGGGGCCTGGCTTCAGCGCCGGCTTCCTCGTCCTGGGCGGCAAATGAACGCGCTCTACCTGATCGTAGGGCTGGTCGCTCTTCAGCGGCTCTGCGAGCTGCTCTACGCCGAGCGCAACACCCACCTCCTGAAGCAGCGCGGCGCCACGGAAATCGACCACCAGCACTATCCTTTGTTCATCCTGCTGCATGGAGCGTGGCTGCTCACTTTGGTGACGCTGGCGCCTGCCCACTATCCTGTGCGCAGGTCGCTGCTCGTGCTGTTCATCGGGATCCTTGAAAGTCTGATACCGGCTACATCTGCGAAGAACGGGCGACCTCTACACAGGTCCGGGTCGGGCTCTTTACCGCCCGATGCGAGGTTCCTCTCTTCGACAGCGGCTTTCCAATTCAAGCGCTGAAATGCGGACCCGCTCGCCGCGGCGCTATTTTCCCAGTCGAAGAAGCGCGCGACCTTCTCGAACACTTCGCGTGGGGCGCGGTGTCGTCGCGCAAGGTGGTGAGCGTGATATTGGCCTTGGTAGACTTGCAGTAGCGGCTCGACACCGGCTTAGCGGAGCTTGCGGCGCGCGCGCCGCTCGGCGTCGTGCCAGAGCCGCTGATGGACCGACCGTAGCATCCGAGATTGACCACACCTCAATTTTTCCCATCAGCCACACACCTGGTCCACATCCCACCGTCGAAAGGTCTTGCTCATGCCGCTTAGCGAATCACGACGCCTCGCGTCTGTCGAGCAAAACCCCATTACTCAGACAGGCTCCTAGCCGGCGTCGGCACGCGCCAGCGCGCAGAACTGCTCGACGCTCAGCTCCTCCGCCCGCGCCGTGGGCGCGATTCCGGCCGCCAGCAGGCGCGGCTCGGGCTCTGGCCAGAGCGAGCGGAGGCTCTGGCGCAGCATCTTGCGGCGCTGGCCGAAGGCCGCGGCGGCGACGCGCTCCAGATCGGCGAAGCGGCAGCCGCCGAGCGGCGCCGGCCGCGGCACCAGCCGCACCACCGTCGACGTCACCTTGGGCGCGGGCACGAAGGCGCGCGGCGGGATGTCGAACAGCGTCCGCACCTCGCAGCGCCACTGCGTCATCACGGCAAGCCGCCCGTACGCCTTGGTGCGCGGCTCGGCGACGAGGCGCTGCGCCACTTCCTTCTGGAACATGAGCGTGAGGCTTTGATAGGCGGCGATGCCGGGCAGCCAGCGCAGCAGCAGCGCGGTGGCGATGTTATAGGGCAGGTTGGCGACGATCTTGCGCGGCGCCGGCGCCAGGCTGGCCAGGTCGAGCGCGAGCGCATCGCCCTCGACCACGGCGAGCCGGCCGGGAAAGGCCGCGGCGAGCTCGCCCAGCGCGGCGATGCAGCGCGCATCGCGCTCGATCGCGGTGACGTGGCGCGCGCCTTCGAGGAGGAGCGCGCGGGTGAGGCCGCCGGGGCCGGGGCCGATCTCGATCACCGAGGATTCGTCGAGCGGCGCCGCGGCGCGGGCGATGCGCCGCGTCAGGTTGAGGTCGAGCAGGAAATTCTGGCCGAGCGACTTGCGCGCGGCGAGGTCGTGGCGGCGGATCACCTCGCGCAGCGGCGGCAGCTCCGGCACGGGCTGCGCCATCGCGACCGCGCTCAGCTCGAGGCGCGCTGCGCCGCCCGCCGCTGCGCCATCTCGCCGGCGAGCTTGAGCGCGGCGATGAGGCTCGCCGGGTCGGCCTTGCCGCTGCCGGCGATATCGAGCGCCGTGCCGTGATCGGGCGAGGTGCGGATGAAGGGCAGCCCCAGCGTGACGTTGACGCCGTGCGCGAAGTCGATGGTCTTGAGCGGGATCAGCGCCTGGTCGTGATACATGCAGAGCACCGCGTCGTAGCGCCGCCGCGCCGCCGGATGGAACAGCGTGTCGGCGGGCGCCGGACCTGCGGCGCCGATCCCGGACGCGCGCAGCGCCGCCACCGCCGGAGCGATGATCTCGATCTCTTCGCGCCCGAGCGTGCCGCTCTCGCCGGCATGCGGGTTGAGCGCCGCCACGGCCAGCCGCGGGCGCGCGATGGCGAAATCGCGGGCGAGCGCCGCCGCGGCGATGCGGCCGGCGGCGACGATCTTGTCGATGCTAAGCCCTGCCACCGCCTCGCGCAGCGGCAGGTGCACCGTCACCGGCACGACGCGCAGCTCGGGGCAGGCGAGCATCATGGCGACCTCGGCGCCGCCGGCCAGCTCGGCGAGGAACTCGGTGTGGCCGGGATGGCGGAACCCGGCGGCGTAGAGCGTCTCTTTCTGGATCGGATTGGTGACGAGCGCCGCGGCCCGGCCGGCGCCGACCAGCGTGGCGGCCGTCCGGATCGCCGCGATCACCGCCGGCGCGTTGGCGGGGTCGGGGCGCCCGGCGGCGACCGGGCGCGGCAGCGCGATCGGCAGGACCGGCAGCGCCTGGGGAAACGCCGCCGCGGCCTCCTCGGGCGCGGCGATGGGGCGCAGCGACACCGGCCAGCCGAGCGCCGCCGCCAGCCGCTCGAGCCGGGCCGGGTCATCGAGCGCGAAGAAGGGGAGCAGCGCTGCCGCGCGCCGGCGCCGCCAGGCGAGCAGCGTCAGCTCGCCGCCGATCCCCGCCGGCTCGCCCATGGTGAGCGCCAGCGGCGCCGTCATCCGCGGATATCCACATAGGCGCCGCGGCGCAGGTCGCGCAGATAGCGGCGCGCCAGCGTATCGAGCCGCGCCCGCGCCAGCTGCTCCGAAACCTCCTCGCGCGAAGGCAGGCCGCCCGGCGGCTCCTTGCGCTCGCACACCATGATGACGCCGATGCCGCCGGGGATTGCCGTCGGCTTGCTCGCCTCGGCGATGCCGAGGCCGAGCGCTACCTCACGCACCTGCGGCGACAGATCGGAGGCCTTGATCCCCGGAACCTCGCGCGTCGCCTGGGGCGCCCGCTCGCGGCCGATCTTCGCCAGCTCGCCGCAGCTCTTGGCGCTGTCGCTCACCTGCTGCGCCTCGGCCGCGAGGCGCTGTCGGTCCTCGACCGTCGCCGTGGGCGGCAGACCGAAGGCGACCTCGACCAGCGACAGCACGGTGTCGCCGGGATTGGGCTGGCCGAGCCGGCGCCGCTCCAGCAGATAGAGGAGGTAGTAGCCGCCCGTGGTGTGGATCGGGTAGGACATCTCGCCCGGCTTCATTTTCTCGAGGGCGTTGCCGAGCTCCGGCGCGAGCTGGTTGGCGGTGACCCAGCCGATGTCGCCGCCCACCGCGGCGCTGGGCGATTGCGAGAATTGCTGGGCGACGGCGCCGAAATTGGCGCCGCCGCGGATCTGGTCGATCAGCCGGTCGGCCAGGCGCTTCGCGTCCTCTTCCTGGCTCGGATTGTCGATGGCGATGAAGATCTCCGACACGCGGTTTTGCGGCACGTCGGCGTTCTGCTTGAGCTGGTTCAGCGCTTCCGCGACCTCCTCCTCGGAGATCGTCACATCCTGCATGAGCCGGTTGCGCACCAGCTTGCTCCAGGCGATCGAGGCGGCGAGCTGATCGGCCAGCGAGCTGCGGGGGATGCCGGTGTCGCGCAGGAAATTGTCGAGCGCGCCTTTCGCCATGTTGTTCTGCTGCTCGATGCGGCCGAAGGCCTGCTCGAGCTCCTCGGGCGTCACGGTGATGTTGAGGCGCTTGGCTTCCTGCATCTGCAGCTTCTCGTCGATCAGGCTGCGCAGCACCTGCGTCGAGATCCGGCCGCGGTTCTGCGGCGTGTCCTCGATGCCGGAGGAGCGCATGACCAGCTGCAGGCGGTTGCCGAGATCGTTGAGCGAGACGACCTCGTCGTTGACGATGGCGGCGATGCGGGTCTCCTGCGCGGCGGCGGCGCCGGCCAGGAGAAGAAGGAAGCAAAGTGCGAGGATCGGCCTCATGGACGGGACAAAACCATCAAGATGCAACGGGGCGCGCTGCCGGCGCGGCCGCCACCATACACCGCCGATGACGCTCTGTCGCGCGGCCCCCGGGTGCTTGCGCCGGCCTCAGAACGCCGCCAGCGTGCTGCCGATATCGCCAAGATTCTTGAAGACGATGGTGAAGACAAGGGAAGTCCCCGGTCTGACGTCGCCATTGACGATGCCCGATTGGGTTAACGACGTGACGAAGGCGATGCATTCGTCGCGGTAGGTGACGGCAATGCCGGAGTTCAGCGTCTCCGTCGAGCCGACCGTCGTGAGCGGCGTTCCCGCCGCGGTCACCGGGACGACCGCGTTCCCCAGATTGCGCGTCTCCAGCAGTTGCAGCGACCAATAGCGCGTCAGCTGGGTGGTGAGGGTGGCCGAGATCTGCTTTTGCGTGGGCAGTTGCGGGATGCTCGGGATGGCGGCGATCTGCAGGTAGCTCAGTCCCAGGCGCAGGTTGCTCGGCCCCATCGACGCCGCCACCTCCTGGAGACGCAGCGCCAGGCTCGCACGGTCGAGCCGGAAGCGGTAGACCAGGTCGAGATAGGGGGTAGGCGTCAGTGTCACCCGCCCGACCACATCCGAGAGCCGATGCTCGAGCCCCGAGCCCGGCAGGAAGTTGGGATTGACCGCACTGGCGTAGCTCTGGCCGACGAGGATCCGCATGCTGCCGCCCTTGTCGTCGTAGTAGCCGGCGCGCATGCCGTAATCGACCCGTTCGCCGGTATCGACGCGATCGAAGCCGGGGAAGCGGTTGCGCAGGAAGAGGCTGGTCTCGTCGAACTCGAAGCCCTGGCTGTCCTCGTTGGGAATGGTGGTGCGATTTCCCTCCCGGGGGGCGGCGGCGACCATGGCGATGGGCTCGATCACCTGGCTGGCACCGTCGCCGCGGCGCACCCAAGGATAGTGCCAAGTGAAGGCGAATTGCGGGAACACGCGGCCGGCCAGCGCGCTCTTCGTGCCGTTGCCGATGCCCACCGGCAGGTTGTCGGAGTGATAGCCGTCGCCACGCAGGCTGAGCGACAGGGCGTATTGCTGGCCGATCGGGTCCTTGAAGGGCAGCCGCCACTCCGAGCCAAGCGACAGGCGCCGCTCGTCGATGCCCTGTAGCCGCGCGAGGTTCAGCAGGTTGCCTTCGAGGGACAGCCGGCCGCCGATCGGATCGGGCTGGCTGGTCCAGTTGTAATCGGCGACCGGCGCCACGATCGGCTGGATGCTGTCGCCGGTGCCCGGCCGCAAGCTCTGAAAGGACCAGGCGCTAATGTTGGAGTAGCTCTGCGCGGTGAAGCGCTCGCCATAGAGATGGCTGGTGAGAAAGTTGGCGGGCGAGGGGATGTGGTAGCGCAGCAGATAAGTCTGGTCCGACGAACGCTGGATGTTGAGGCCACTGCGCCAGTCCTGGTTGAGGTCGAGTTCGCCATCGGCGAAGAGATGCCCGCGCACGCCGCTGACCGGCGCCGTGTCGACCGCGGTCGAGGCCTTGCTGCCGACGGTGATGCTGCCGTCGGTGGTCAGCGTGCCATTGCTGAAGCGCTGCCGATACTCGTTGCCGAGGAACGTACCGCCTCCGGTGGTGAGCATCGGCCTGAAGGTCATGTCCTTGTCCTGATCGATCACCCAGTAATAGGGAATGGCGAAATGGAAGCCGTTGGTGGTCGAATTGCCGAAACTGGGCGCGAGAAAGCCGCTGCGCCGCTTCACCGACGGATCGGCATGCGAGAAATAGGGCGCGTAGAAGACCGGGACGCCCTCGATCTCCATCACCGCGTCGCGGTACTCGACGACCTGCATCTGCTTGTCGCTGACGATCTCCGCCGCCTTGATCTGCCACATCGGCGCGCGCGTGGGATCCTCGCGGCAGGGCTCGCAGGGCGAGTAGACGCCGCGGCGTATCTCGATGCGGTTGCCCTGGATGCGCCGGGCGGTGTTGCCGGCGAGCCGCGAGCGGTCGGACAGCAGCATGCGCAGGTTGCGGATGAAGCCCTCGCGCAGATCGTCGTGCAGCTCGACGAAATCGGCAAAGACCACGTCGCCCGTCGGCTGCAGCAGGCTCACATGGCCCGAGGCGGTGACGGTGTCGGTGCGTTGATTGTAGGTGACGGTGTCGGCCAGCAGCGTCTGGTCGTTTTGGCTGATCTCGACATGACCCTTGGCGACGACGAGACCAAGCTCGTTGTCATATTGCACCTCGTCGGCGCTGAAGAGGATGGGGTTGCTGCCGACGCCGCGCTCCGGGCCGACCGCCGCCGCCGGCACGGCCGCCGCGGCGAGCAGCGCGCTCAGGCACAGAACGGCGAGGCCGCGCATCCGCGTCAGCCGTCCTCGAGATGCAGCAGCATGCTGGCGCCCAAGAGCCAGCTCACGCCGGCCGGCGTCCAAGCGGCCAGCGCCACCGGGATGGTCGCGGAGAGGCCGAGGGCGAAGACGATGTCGGACATGAAATAGAGCAGGAAGCCGCTGGCGATGCCGGCGGCGATCATCAGCGTGGTGCCGCCGCGCCGCTGCATGCGCAGGCTGAAGGTGGCGGCGATCAGCACC
>DASWFH010000041.1:0-6987 GCA_036394355.1 Allostellaceae bacterium
CGCCACCTCGGACCGCGGCTTGGCCGGCGGCTTCAACGCCTCGATCCTGCGCGAGACGCGGCGCACCATCCGCGAGCTGCAGAGCGCCGGGAAGACGGTCAAGCTCTTCACCATCGGCCGCAAGGGGCGCGACAGCCTGCGCCGCGACTACCGCCGGCTCATCATCGAGAACCGGACCGATGTCGGCCGCCCGAAGCTCACCTTCGACTCGGCGCGTGAGATCGCCGACCGGGTGCTGGCGCTGTTCGACGCCGGCGAATTCGATATCTGCGCCATCGTCTTCAACCGCTTCCGCTCGGCGATGACCCAGGTCGTCACCAAGCAGCAGCTCATCCCCTTCGCGCCGGCGGCGGCAAAAGAGGCGAACGCGGCCACCGCGAGCGGCGCCATCTACGAGTTCGAGCCGGAGGAGGCGGAGATCCTCGGCGACCTGCTGCCGCGCAATCTCGCCGTGCAGATCTTCACCGCGCTGCTCGAGAACGCGGCGAGCGAGCAGGGCGCGCGCATGACGGCGATGGACAACGCCACGCGCAACGCCGGCGACATGATCGACCGGCTCACCATCACCTACAACCGGTCGCGCCAGGCGGCGATCACCAAAGAGCTCATCGAGATCATCTCCGGCGCCGAGGCCCTATAACGGCGCGCAGCGAGGCAGGGGGACGAGAAGACCATGGCAAGGAACAATATTGGCACCATCTCTCAGGTCATCGGCGCCGTCGTCGACGTGAAATTCGAGGGCGACCTGCCGGCCATCCTGAACGCGCTGCATGCGCAGAACCAGGGCAAGACGCTGGTGCTCGAGGTCGCGCAGCACTTGGGCGAGAACACCGTGCGCACCATCGCCATGGACACGACGGACGGTCTCGTGCGCGGCGCCGAGGCGGTGGACACCGGCGCCCCCATCACCGTGCCGGTGGGCCCGGAGACCTTGGGCCGCATCCTCAACGTCGTCGGCGAGCCGGTCGACGAGCGTGGCCCGGTCAAGACGAAGACGCGCGCGCCGATCCACCGGCCGGCGCCGGCATTCGTCGACCAATCGACCGAGGCCGAGATCCTCGTCACCGGCATCAAGGTGGTCGATCTGCTGGCGCCCTATGCGCGCGGCGGCAAGGTCGGCCTGTTCGGCGGCGCCGGTGTCGGCAAGACCGTCATCATCATGGAGCTCATCAACAACATCGCCAAGAAGCATGGCGGCTACTCGGTCTTCGCCGGCGTCGGCGAGCGCACCCGCGAGGGCAACGACCTCTATCACGAGATGATGGAATCCAAGGTCATCATCCCCGACGGCCCCGGCTCCAAGGCAGCGCTGGTGTTCGGGCAGATGAACGAGCCGCCCGGCGCGCGCGCCCGCGTCGGCCTCACCGGCCTGACGCTGGCCGAGTATTTCCGCGACGAGGAAGGGCAGGACGTGCTGTTCTTCGTCGACAACATCTTCCGCTTCACCCAGGCCGGCTCGGAAGTGTCGGCGCTGTTGGGCCGCATCCCGTCGGCCGTGGGATATCAGCCGACGCTCGCCACCGACATGGGCCAGCTGCAGGAGCGCATCACCACGACCAAGAAGGGCTCGATCACCTCGGTGCAGGCCATCTACGTGCCCGCAGACGATCTGACCGACCCGGCGCCGGCGACCTCCTTCGCCCATCTCGACGCCACCACCGTGCTGTCGCGCCAGATTGCCGAGCTCGGGATTTATCCTGCCGTCGATCCGCTCGATTCGACCTCGCGCATGCTCGACCCGCGCATCGTCGGCGAGGAGCACTACCAGGTAGCGCGCGACGTGCAGCGCGTGCTGCAGACCTACAAGTCGCTGCAGGACATCATCGCCATCCTCGGCATGGACGAGCTCTCCGAGGAGGACCGGCTCACCGTGTCGCGCGCGCGCAAGATCCAGCGCTTCCTGTCGCAGCCCTTCCATGTCGCCGAAGTGTTCACCGGCTCGCCCGGCGTGTTCGTCAACCTCGAGGACACGATCCGAAGCTTCAAGGGCATCGTCGCCGGCGAGTATGACGAGCTGCCGGAGAGCGCCTTCTACATGGTCGGCACCATCGAGGAGGCGGTCGCCAAGGCGCGCAAGATGGCGGCGGAGGTGGCCTAGAAGCGATGGCCGACAAGGTGCAATTCGAGCTGGTCTCGCCGGAGAAGCTGCTGCTGTCGGAGGCGGTGGCGATGGTCGTCGTGCCCGGCAGCGAGGGCAATTTCGGCGTGCTGCCCGGCCACTCCTTGCTGATCTCGACGGTGCGGCCCGGAATCATCGACGTCTACAGCGACGAGCAGACGCAGATCACCGAGCGCATCTTCGTCTCCGGCGGCTTCGCCGAAGTGACGCCGGAGCGCTGCACCGTGCTGGCCGACGAGGCCCTGCCGCTTTCTTCCATCGACCGTGCCGACATCGAGCAGCAGGCAAAATCGCTCGCGGCCACGGTGGCGAGCCTCGGGGACCAGCTGGCGCGGCAGCAAGGCGCCGAGCGCGAGCGCGTCGCCGGCGAGCTGCGCGCGGCCGAGCGCCGCCTCGCCGTCGCCGCGGCCAAGCTTGCCGCGCTCGAGAGCATCGCCTAGGCGGCGGCGATTGGATACTGTGTCGCGCCCTGGCGTAGAGTTGGCGGTGCTGGCAGTCTGCTGCGAACTCGTCTCCGCCTGACCATACCGCCCGAGGAAGCCGGCTTCTACTTCACTTCGTGGCGCCCGCAGAGACGGCCGATACCCTCAGGATCGCGCTCTTCCACGGCTGAGCTGATCGCCTCCGTCGCCCCTGGCTCGGGCGCCTGGCGCTCGCAATAGGACGGGGCTCGCTACGCTCTACAGCGGCTCACACCGGCGGCAGCGGATCCAGGGTCGGCAACGGCGCCGCTCCATCCCCGGTGCGATGCAGCTTGGCGACCGGGCGGGTGAAGGTGAGCCGGCCGCGCTTGAAGCCGCAAAGCGGCTGCGCCAACTCGGCGACTGCAGTCTTTGCATCGCGGCAGTCGAAGACGACGAGGTCGGCTGGCCGGCCCATAGCGATGCCGTAATCCTGTCGCCGCATAAGCCGCGCCGAGCGCGCCGTCAGCATGGCGAAGCACTCGGCGAGGTCGTCAGCGCGGCTGACGTGGCAGACATTGGCGTAGAGATTCGCCATGCGGATCAACGACGCATCGCCATAAGGGGTAAACGGGTTGAGCACGTTATTGGTCGAGAGCGAGCAGTTGACGCCGGCGGCCAGGAGCTTATGCGCCGCCGTCACGCCGCGCAGCACGCTGTGGTCCTGCTGTCGGCCGCACAGATAGAGATCCGTCGAGGGCAGCACCGTCACCGCGACGCCAGTCTGCGCGAGTCGCCGTGCGATCGCCGCCGCGCGCTCGGCCGGTGCCGTCGAAAGCCGCGTCACATGGCCGACCGCGACGCGCCCGCCATAGCCGAAGCGCTCGGTCGCGTCGCAGACGTACTCGATGTCCATCCCGTCGGGGGTATCGCCGATGTCGAGATGCATGTCGATATCGACGTCATGCTCGCGCGCCAGCGCGAAGATGCGGTCGATCTGCCCGTGCGAATCGCTGTCGAAATAGGGCACCGCGCCCAGCACCCGCGCGCCGCTGCGGAGCGCCGCGGCCAGCAGCTCTTCCGTGCCAGGATTGGCAATCAGTCCTTCCTGCGGGAAGGCGCAGATCTCGACCTCGACCGCCCAGGCGTAATCCTTGGCCAGCTGGCGGACGGCGTCGAAGCCGCGGAACCGGATGCCGGGATCGATCTCGACATGGGTGCGTATCAGCATCGTGCCGTTGGCGATGCACTTCTCGAGCGTCTGCCGCGCCCGCGCGTAGATGTCTTCCTCGGTAAAGGCGCGCTTCGCCGCCGCCGTCTGCGCCAACGCCTCTTGTACGGTGCCTTCGGACACCGTGCAGCGATCGATGATGCGGGTCTTGTCGAGATGGATGTGGGTCTCGACCAGCCCCGAGGAGACCAACCGTCCGCCGACATCAAGGACCGGGCCCGCGGCTGCGAGATTCTGAACGATGGCGACGATCCGTCCGGCATCGACGCCGATATCGACGAGGCGATCCTCGTGGCCGACGGTGCGGGCGTTTCTCAGGACAAGATCCATCCCTGCTCCTCCCGTCAGCGTTCTAGCTGGTGCCTGCCGAGATAGGCCTGGTGCAGCGCGGCGTCGGTGGTCAGTGCCGCTGCCGGGCCGCCGCCGACCACGCGACCGCTCTCCAGGATATAGCCGCGATCCGCGAGCGCCAGTGCCATCCCCGCCATCTGGTCGACGAGCATCAGCGTGACGCCTTCCTCGCGTAGTTCGGCGAGCGTGTTGAACAGGCGCGCGATCATCGCCGGCGCCAAGCCGAGCGAAGGCTCGTCGAGCAGGAGCACGCGCGGCGCCGCAATGAGGCCGCGCGCGAGTGCCAGCATCTGCTGCTCACCGCCAGAGAGCAGGCCGGCGCGCTGATTGCGTCTCTCTCGCAGCATGGGAAAGCGTGCGAACAGGCGCTCGATCTCCCGGTCGAGATCGACGCCCGGTCTGCCGTAAGCGCCGAGACGGAGATTGTCGACGACGCCGAGCTCAGGAAAGACTTGGCGCCCTTCCGGCACGAGGACGAGACCGAGGCGCGCTGCGCGATGCGCCGGCACGGCCGTCATCTCCCGGCCGTCGAGCCGGACAGCGCCCGCTGTCGGCCTCAGCAGGCCGATCGCCGCCCGCATCAGCGTCGACTTGCCGGCGCCGTTGGCGCCGAGAACCGCGACCAGCTCCCCCGGCGCCACGGTGACGTCGATCGATCTGAGGATTTCGACCGCACCGTAGCCGGCATCGAGCTTGTCGATGGCGAGCGCGGGAACCGGAGTGGGCCTCAGCGGCTTGCGCCTCGGCTGTGGACGGGAGTTCTGCTCGCCGAGATACGCTCTTATCACGGCAGGGTCGCGCTGGACCTCGACCGGCTTGCCCGCCGCGATGCGCCGGCCGGCGTCCAACACGACCACCTGGTCGGAGAGCTCCATGACCAGGTCCATGTCATGCTCGACCAGAACCACTGCGATCCCGGTCGCGGCGATCCGGCGGACCAGCACGCCGAAACGGCGCTTGTCTGCCTCGCCAAGGCCGGCCGCGGGCTCGTCCAGCAGCAGCGCCTTGGGCTTCAGCGCGAGCGCCCGCGCGATCTCGACGAGACGCTTGTCGACATGGGGTAGATCGCCGGCGCGGCGCTCAGGTGCGCCGGCGAAACCGACAAAGGCGAGCAACGCGTCGGCGTGCCGGCGCTGCTCGGCCTCGATGCGGCCGGCGGCGATCGGGAACATGCCGCCGAGGCGACAGCCGCGCAGGCCGACAAGGACGTTGTCGCGCACCGAGAGCGCGTCGAAGAGCTGGCTGGTCTGGAACGTACGCGCGATGCCGGCGCGCGCGACCACGTGCGAGGGAGACCCGCCCAGCGCCCGGCCGCCAAGCCACACCTGGCCGCGCTCCGGCCTGTAAAAGCCGCTGAGCAGATTGAGCACGGTGCTCTTGCCGGCGCCGTTGGGGCCGATGATGCTGGTGATCTCGCCGGACTTCGCGACGAACGACAGGTCGCTCACCGCGCGAACCCCGCCAAAGGCGATGGCGAGATCCCGCGCGTCGAGGTCGACGCGATCGACTGTGTGACCGAGCGGCGCAGCATCCGCGCGGGCGGTGGCCGCGGACGCGACGGGATGACGTCGCCGCAGGCGCGCGAGCGCGCCCACGATCCCGTCGGGCGCGAGTCGGAGGACGACCAGCAGGATGCCGCCGAACACCAGCAGCTGATATTCGGCAAAGCGCGCGCCGAGCTGCGGAAGCAGCACCACCACCATGGCACCGACGAGCGGCCCCGCCGTGGTGCCGGCGCCGCCGATGATGACCACCAGCAGGAACAGGATCGACTGGAAGAAGGTGAAGGCGCTCGGGCTGACGAAGGCGGTCAACGGCGCGAAGACGCCGCCGGCAAGGCCAGCCGCGGCCGCCGAGAGCGCGAAGGCGGTGACGCGCATGGCGATGAGATCGAGCCCGAGCGACTGGCTCGCCGTCTCCGAGGCACGCACCGCCCGCATGGCGCGACCCCAGCCGCCCGCGCGCAGCCGGTCGAAGAGAAAGAGCAGCAGCGCCGCCGACGCGATGGCGAGGAGCGCGACGTCGCGTATGCCGAAGACATGGCCGGCGAGGGCTGGCGGCGGAATGTTGTTTATACCATTGGCGCCGCCCGTCAGCGAGCGCCACTCGACGGCGCCGTTCTGGACGATGAACCCGAACGCGATCGTGACCATCGCCAGACAAGGACCCGCGACGCGCAGCGCCGGCAATGCGAGGGCCATGCCCACGATCCCGGCGAGAGCACCGGCGCCCAGGAGCGCGGGCCAGAAGCTGATGCCGAGCCGCGTCGTCAGGATGGCGGCGGCATAGGCGCCGAGCGCGAAGAATCCGACATGGCCGAGCGACACCTGGCCGGTGAGGCCCAGCAGCACGTTGAGGCCGACGCCCGCCATGGTGGTGAGGGCCACCATGGCGATGAGATAGATCTGGTAGCCGTTGCCGAAGAAGCATGTCGCCGCGGCAAGTGCGAGCACGGCGAGCGGCCAGAGGAGCGGGTCGTCCTTCATACCTTCTTCGTCCCGGCCCTGCCGAGAAGGCCATTGGGCATCAGCGTCAGCGCTACGATCACCGCGGCGAAGGTCAGGACCTGGGTATAGGCCGATCCGGCGAGCGCGGTGATGATCGCCTCGAGAATGCCGTAGCTGAAGCCGGCAAGCACGACTCCCCAAGGGCTCGTGATGCCGCCGATGATGGCGACGGCAAAGGCCTTGACGCCGAAGAGCGTCCCCATGTCGGACGAGACGTTGAAGAGCGGCGCGATGAGGATGCCGGCGATGCCCGCGAACGCCGTCGACACCGCGTAGCAGCCGGCGACGGCGCGTGTGACGTCGATGCCCATTAGCCGCGCCGCGTCGGGGTTCTGCATGACGGCGAGCAGCGCCTTGCCAAGCCGCGTATGGCGGGCG
>DASWFH010000042.1:0-4118 GCA_036394355.1 Allostellaceae bacterium
CATGGCGGGACGGCCGGTGACGATCCGCACCCTCGATATCGGCGGCGACAAGCTGGCCGCGCCGCTCACCGAAGCGATGGAAGGCGTGGGCGCCAACCCGGCGCTGGGCCTGCGTGCCATCCGCCTCTCGCTCAAGGAGCGGCGTCTCCTCGACGCGCAGCTCGGCGCCATGTTGCGCGCCGGCGCCGACGGGCCGGTGCGCATCCTGCTGCCAATGATCTGCAGCGTCGCCGAGATCCGCAAGACGCGCGAGGCGCTCAACCAGGTGGCGCGGCGCCTGAAGCGGCGCGGCGCCAAGATCGCCGACCCGCTGCCGCCCTTGGGCGTGATGATCGAGATCCCCGGCGCCGCGCTCGCGGCCGACGCGCTCGCCGCGGAGGCCGACTTCTTCGCCATCGGCACCAACGACCTCATCCAGTACACGCTGGCCATCGACCGCGGCGACGAGCAGGTGGCGCATCTCTACAATCCGCTGCATCCGGCGGTGCTGCGCCTCATCCAGTTCGCCGTCGAGGCGGCGCTGCGCGCGCGCATCCCGGTGAGCCTGTGCGGAGAGATGGCGGGCGATCCGCGCTTTACGCCGCTGTTGCTCGGCCTCGGCATCCGCGACCTCTCGATGGCGCCGTCCAAGATCGGCCGCGTCAAGCAGCGCATCCGCAGCCTCGACATGGCGGCGGCGACGCGGCGCGCCCGCGCCATCATGGACCAGCTCGACGACGCCCGCATCGCCAGCCTGCTGGACGATTTCAACGCGCTCGCTTGAAAGCGAATGATGCAGCGTGCATAGGCGCGCCGCACCAGAGCCCCCCTTTGTCGAGCACCTACGCCTGACCATTGGCGCGGTTTCCCCAGCGGGGCGCAAGGACCCGCCGCTCCGCCACCCGTACATCCACGAGCCTTGCCGGGCCGAAAGCCCGCTGCTATATGCGGCGCTCTCGCCTGTCTGAATCGCCCCACTTGTGGAGTACGCCATGGCCGCATCTGCCGACTACAAGGTCGCCGATATCGCTCTCGCCGATTGGGGCCGGCGCGAGATCGCGATCGCCGAGACGGAGATGCCGGGACTGATGGCGCTGCGCCGGGAATACGGGGCGAAGAAGCCGCTCCAGGGCGCGCGCATCACCGGCTGCCTGCACATGACCATCCAGACCGCGGTGCTGATCGAGACGTTGATGGCGCTGGGGGCCACCGTGCGCTGGAGCTCGTGCAACATCTTCTCCACCCAGGACCACGCCGCCGCGGCCATCGCCGCGCGCGGCGTGCCGGTCTTCGCCTGGAAGGGCGAGACCGAGGAGGAGTACGAGTGGTGCATCGAGCAGACGCTGCGCGGGCCCGACGGCTGGACGCCCAACATGGTGCTGGACGACGGTGGCGACGCGACCAAGGTCCTCCACGACAAGTATCCCGAATTGCTGAAGGATGTGCGCGGCATCTCCGAGGAGACCACCACCGGCGTCCACCGCCTCTACGAGATGATGCACGCGGGCAAGCTCAAGGTGCCCGCGATCAACGTCAATGACAGCGTCACCAAGTCGAAGTTCGACAACCTCTACGGCGTGCGCGAGAGCCTGGTCGACGGCATCAAGCGCGCCACCGACGTCATGCTCGCCGGCAAGGTCGCCGTCGTCGCCGGCTTCGGCGATGTCGGCAAGGGCTCGGCGGCGAGCCTCAGGAGCCAGGGCGCGCGCGTCATGGTCACCGAAATCGATCCGATCTGCGCCTTGCAGGCGGCGATGGAAGGCTATCAGGTGACGACGATGGAGGCCGCGGCGGCGATCGGCGACATTTTCGTCACCGCTACGGGAAATATCGACGTCATCACCCTCGACCACATGCGCCAGATGAAGGACCGCGCCATCGTCTGCAACATCGGCCATTTCGACAGCGAGATCCAGATCGCCAGCCTGCGCAATTACAAATGGGAAGAAGTGAAGCCGCAGGTCGACGAAGTCGTGTTCCCCGACGGCAAGCGGCTCATCGTCCTGGCCAAGGGGCGGCTGGTCAATCTCGGCTGCGCCACCGGCCATCCCAGCTTCGTCATGAGCGCCTCCTTCACCAACCAGGTGCTGGCGCAGATCGAGCTGTTCGCCAATTCGGGCAAGTACGACAGGAAGGTCTACGTGCTGCCCAAGCATCTGGACGAGAAGGTGGCGGCGCTGCATCTCGCCAAGCTCGGCGTCAATCTCACCAAGCTCACGCCCAAGCAGGCGGAATACATCGGTGTCAAGGATGCCGGCCCGTTCAAGCCCGACCATTACCGCTATTGAGGGCCCACCTTTTTTGCCTGCGCAAATCCGGTAACCGGGCCATAATCGGCGCCGCGGCGCGCTCGGCGGCATCGCGCTTCAAGGGGATTTGTTTGCTCGGCCAATGGGATCAACCGTGCGCATGAGAGTCTGGCTCGGCGTCGCCGGGGCAGTCCTGCTGTCGCCGGGCGCGGCCCTTGCCGGCGGCGACCGCGCGCTGCCCCCTCTCGGCGCGCTGGGCGCAATCCTGGCGGTTCTCGTCCTCGCCGGTGCCGTGCTGCTGGTCGTCGCGCAGCGGCGCAGCCTGCGCCTGCGTGCGGAGCGCGACCGCGCCGCTGCGGCGCTCGCCGAGCGCGACGCCGTGCTCGGCGCCGTGCCGGCCGCGCTCTACCGCTGGGATCACCGCGATGGCACCGAGAGCTTCGCCGCCGGTCCGATCGCGGCGCTCGCCGAGGTGAACGGGCGGCGCCTCCCCGACCTCCTAGCGCGGCTCGAGCCCAAGGATGCGGCGGCGCTCGAGGCGGCAGTGGCGCAGCTTCGCGCCGACGGCACCGGCTTCCGCATGCCGCTCACGCTCGTCGCGGGTCGCGCGGCGTTGGATGCAAGCGGGCGCCGCCTCGCGGCTGATGACGGCACACCGGTGGCCGATCTGCTCTGGCTCGTCGACGCGTCGGGTCGCGCCGAGGCCGCGGCAGAATGCGCGGCCGCGCGCGTGCAGCACGAGCGCTTGCGCAGCGTGTTCGATCTGCTGCCGCTGCCGGTGTGGCGCCGCAGCGCCGATCTCGGGCTCATCGACTGCAACCGCGCCTATGCCGCGGCGGTCGATGCGACGGCGCAAAAGGCGCTGGCCGAGCGGCGCGAGATCGCCGCCGGCGCGGTCGGCGAGGGCGGGCGGGCGCTTGCCACTCGGGCGCGCGGCACGATGATGCCGCAATCGGAAAGCCATCATATCGTCGTTGCCGGCTCGCGCCGGCTGATGGAGTTCACCGAGGCGCCGCTCGACGGCTCGAGCGAGCTGGCCGGCTTCGCCCAGGACTTCACCGACCTCGAGAACATCCAGGCCGAGCTGGCGCGCCATATCGCGGCGCATGCCGACGTGCTCGAGAACGTCGCCGTGGCGATCGCCATCTACGGCCCCGACACGAAGCTTACTTTCTTCAACACCGCCTTTGCCGGCCTGTGGCGGCTCGAGGAGGACTGGCTCGTCACCGAACCGACGCTCGATGAAGTGCTCGAGCGGCTGCGCGAGCGACGGCGCATTCCCGAGCACGCCGATTTCCGCGCCTTCAAACGGCAGCAGCTCGCCATGTTCACCTCGCTGATCGAGCCGCAGGAGGAGCTGCTGCATCTGCCGGACGAGCGCACGCTGCGCCTCGTCATCTCGCCGCATCCTTTCGGCGGGATCACCTTCGTCTACGAGGATGTCACCGACAAGCTCGCGCTCGAGCGATCCTACAACACCCTGATCGAGGTGCAGCGCGAGACGCTCGACAACCTTTACGAGGCGATCGCCGTGTTCGGCAGCGACGGGCGCCTCAAGCTGTCGAACCCGGCCTATGCGCAAGTGTGGCAGCTCGCGCCCGCCGATCTCACCGGCGAGCCGCATGTCAGCGACATCATCGAGAAGCAGCGCGCCTTCTTCGACGATGGCGGCGATTGGCCGGCCCTCAAGCGCCGCATCATCGCGCGCCTCACCGCGCATCAGGGCGAGAGCACACGTCTCATCCGGCGCGACGGCTCCATCCTGCAGGCGGTGATCGTGCCGCTGCCGGACGGCAATGTGCTGCTGAGCTATCTCGACGTCACCGATTCGACGCGGGTCGAGCATGCGCTGCGCGAGCGCAACGAGGCGCTGGAGACCGCCGGTCGCCT
>DASWFH010000043.1:0-1625 GCA_036394355.1 Allostellaceae bacterium
TCGACCATGTCGGCGACCGCGGTCTCCGACTGGCCGACGCCGACGGTCTCGACGATGATCACGTCGAAGCCGGCGGCCTCGGCGACAAGGATCGCCTCGCGCGTGCGCCGCGCCACCCCGCCCAGCGTCTTCCCGGCCGGCGAGGGGCGGATGAACGCGTCGGCGCGCCGCGCCAGCTCGGCCATGCGCGTCTTGTCGCCGAGGATCGAGCCGCCGCCGCGCTTCGAGGAGGGATCGACGGCGAGCACGGCGACGCGGTGGCCCGCGCCGGTGACGGTGAGCCCGAACGCTTCGATGAAGGTCGACTTGCCGACGCCGGGCGCGCCGGAGATGCCGATGCGCACCGAGTTGCCGGAAGCCGGCAGCACCAGGGCGAGGAGCGCCTCGGCTTGCGCGCGGTGATCCTCGCGCGTCGATTCGACCAGCGTGATCGCCCGCGCCAGCGCGCGCCGGTCGCCGGCGCGCAGCGCGGCGGCGAGCTTCCCGGCGTCGATGGCGGCGGCCCCCATGGCCCGCGTCAATAGCATGGAAGCGGAGGCGCCGGTATAGGCGCGCGCAGCCTTCAGTCCGCGAGCGGGTCGATGAGGAAGGTCTTGCCGATATCGATGCTGGAGCGTTGCTCGAGGGCGGTGAAATTCTGCTCGAGCCAGCGTCCCGCGGTGCGCCGGCCGAGCTCCTTCAAGTAGAGCAGGAAATCGAGATCGGTGTTGAGCTTGCTGGCGACGCCCAGCGTCTCCATCGCCTCCTCCGCCTCGATCATGTGCACGTGCATCTTCTTCAGGCGGTCGATCTCGGGCCCGCTAGCCTGGCCGTCGACCAGCCGCGCGGCGAAGGCGATGGCGCGCAGCTCGCGGATGAGCGAGGCGTTGAAGGTGATCTCGTTGAGGCGGTTGGTGATCTCGGCGGCGGTGCGCGGCACGCCCTCGCGCGTCAGCGGGTTCACCTCGACGATGACGACGTCGCGCGAGGTGCATTTGTAGATCAGCGGCCACAGCGACGGATTGCCCATGTAGCCGCCGTCCCAATAGGGCTCGCCGTCGATGATCACCGCATGGAAGAATTGCGGCAAGCAGGTCGACGCCAGCAGCGCGTCGAGGGTGAGGCCGGAGCGCTGGAAGACGCGCGGCTGGCCGGTCCGCACATTGGTCGCGGTGATGAAGAGCTTGATCGAATCGGGCGCCCGCAGTGCCTCCCAATCGAGCATGCCCGCCAGCAGGTCGCGCAGCGGCGACAGGTTGAGCGGGTTGCTCTGGTAGGGCGAGACGATGTGGCTCAGCTGGTCGAGCCAGACCGAGCTCGGCGATTCGTCGAGGTTCCACGTCCCCGTCGCACGCTCGTACCAGCCGCGATGCACCGGCGAGAGCCAGCCGAGCTCGCTCAAGCGGCGCCAGAAGCGGTCGAGCTCGGCGCGCGCGCCGGCGGCGCCGCTCTTGCGGTGCCCTTGCGCCAGCAGCGCCGCATTGATGGCGCCGGCGCTGGTGCCGCTGATGCCCTCGATGCGGATCCGGTCGTCCTCGAGCAGCCGGTCGAGCACACCCCAGGTGAAGGCGCCGTGGGCGCCGCCGCCCTGCAGCGCGAGATTGACGGTGCGCCTATCGTCCGCAGTCTTGGCCTTGGCCTTGGCC
>DASWFH010000044.1:0-3125 GCA_036394355.1 Allostellaceae bacterium
TCGCGGTGTAGTCGACATAGGCCTGGTAGAGCTCGAGCGAGGTGAATTCCGGATTGTGCCGCGGCGACAGCCCCTCGTTGCGGAAGTTGCGGTTGATTTCGAACAGCTTGTCGGAGAGGCCGCCGACCAGCAGGCGCTTCAAATGCAGCTCCGGCGCGACGCGCAGATAGAGCGCCATGTCGAGCGCGTTGTGGTGGGTGACGAAGGGCTTCGCCGTGGCCCCGCCGGGAATGACGTGCAGCATCGGCGTCTCGACTTCGAGAAAGCCGCGCTCAGTCAATAGCCGGCGCATGGCGGCGACGATGCGCGACCGCTTGCGCAGGGTCTCGCGGCTCTCCTCGTTCATGATGAGGTCGAGATAGCGCTGGCGATAGCGCGTCTCGAGGTCGGCGAGGCCGTGATATTTCTCGGGCAGCGGCAGCAGTGCCTTCGCCAGCACGATGATGCGCCGGGCGTTCACCGTCACCTCGCCGCGCGGCGTGCGCCGCACCACGCCCTCGACGCCGATAATATCGCCGAGGTCGAGCAGCTTGACGATGCCGAACTGCTGGGGCGAGAGGAAATCCTTGTGGCAGAAGACCTGGATCTTGCCGGAAATATCGTGCAGGTCGATGAACAGGCCGCTGTTGCGGATGGCGCGCACGCGCCCGGCCACCGCGACGCTGTCCTCGGTGGTGGCGCCCGCCGGCAGCGCGGCATAGCGCTGCTCGAGCTCCTTGGCCTCGGCGGTGCGGGCGAAGCCGTAGGGGTAGGGATCGATGCCCAGCTGCCGCAGCGCCGCCAGCTTCTCGAGCCGTGCCGCGCGAAACTGGTTTTCTTCTTCCTCTTCTTCCGCCATGTCCGACCTGCCCCGCCGCAGAGCGGCCTGTTGTAGCCTTTCGCCGCCAAACCGCAACCGTTCCGGGCCGGCCGCTGCAATTCACAGAATAGATTTGTATGAACTGGACCATTGACGAGCCGGTGATGGGAGATTAGCTTGATGCGTGGCGCCGATTTGAGCTCCAGCTTGCGGGCGCCTTAGAAATGCAGCTAAAGCGAGGGCCGAACCGCCCAGCGACAGCTGCGGCGGTTTTTTTCACGCCCGAGCGACGAGGAGATCGGGACCCATGCCACGCTTCGTTTTGCGCCGTGTGAGTTTCGCCGCCGCGCTGGCGGCGGCGCTGTGCGCCACCCTGGCGCCTTCGTCGCGCGCCGCCGACAAGATCGCCGCCTTGCGCCTCGACTGGGCCTATTACAACCCGGTCAGCCTGGTGCTGCGCGACAAGGGCTGGATGGAGGAGGCGTTCGCCCCGGACGGCGTCAAGCTCGACTGGATCTTGAGCCTCGGCAGCAACAAGGCGCTCGAGTTCTTGAACGGCAACAGCGTCGATTTCGGCTCCTCCGCCGGCGCCGCGGCGCTGCTCGCCAAGGCCAACGGCGTGCCGATCAAGGCGATCTATATCTACTCGAAGCCGGAATGGACGGCGCTGGTCACGCGCAAGGACTCAGCCATCGCGAAGGTCGAGGATTTGAAGGGCAAGCGCATCGCCGTCACCCGCGGCACCGACCCGCACATCTTCCTGCTGCGCGCGCTGGCGCTGCACGGGCTCAAATCGCCGGACGTGAAGATGGTGCTGCTGCAGCATCCCGACGGCCGCGTGGCGCTGGAGCGCGGCGACGTCGACGCCTGGGCCGGGCTCGATCCCTACATGGCGCAGACCGAGCTCGAGCAGGGCTCGCACCTCTTCTTCCGCAACCCGGACCTCAACACCTACGGCTTCCTCAATGTGCGCGAGGATTTCGCCGCCGCGCATCCCGATGTGGTCGAGCGCGTGCTCACCGTCTACGAGAAGGCGCGCCAATGGTCGCTCGCCCATCCCGAGGAGCTGCGCGCCATCGTCGCCAAGGCCGGGAAGCTCAGCGACCAGGTGGCGGCGAAGCAGCTCGAGCGCAACGACCTGTCGAGCGGCATGATCGGCGCCAAGCAGCGCGACACCATCGTCGCCGCCGGCGACGTGCTCAAGGAGAGCGGCGTCATTCCCGCCGACACCGATATCGGCAAGACCGCCGACGCGCTCATCGATCCGCAATACATCACCCGCGTCGTCAAGCGCCAGGAGGCGCAGAAATGACGCCGTTCGCCCGCGCCCGCCGCATCGCGGTCAAGGGCGGCGCGGCCGGGCTGCTCCTGCCGGCGCTGCTGCTGGCCCTCTGGGAGGCGCTGTCGCGCTTCGGCCTGGTGCCGCCCAACCTGCTGCCGGCGCCTTCGGCGGTGCTGAAATCGCTGCGCGACCTGTGGTTCGCCGGCGAGCTTTGGGGTCATATCGAGATCACGCTGCTGCGTGTGCTGCTGGGTTTTCTCGCCGGCACGGCGGTGGCGACCGTGCTTGGTGCGCTGACCGGCTACTCGCCGCTGTGGCGGCGCCTGCTCGACCCGACGCTCCAGGCGCTGCGCAGCATCCCCTCGATCGCCTGGGTCCCGCTCTTCGTGCTCTGGCTCGGCATCTTCGAGGGGTCGAAGGTGACGCTGATCGCGCTGGGCGCGTTCTTTCCGGTCTATCTCAGCACCATGGCCGGCATCCAGCAGGTCGACCGCAAGCTGGTCGAGGTGGCGCGCATCCACGGCTACAGCGGCGCCGCGCTGGTCCGGCGCGTGCTGCTGCCGGCGACATTGCCGGCCTATATGGTCGGACTGCGCGGCGGTCTCGGACTTGCCTGGATGTTTGTCATTGCCGCCGAGTTCCTCGGCGCCAGCGAAGGCTTGGGATTTCTCCTGATCGACGGTCAGCAGACCGGACGGCCCGCGAACATCATCGCCTCCATCCTGCTCTTCGCGGTTTTCGGCAAGCTCAGCGACGTGGCGCTTGCCGCGATCAGCCGACGGTTCGTCTCCTGGCAGGACTCCTTCCACAGCGCGGAAGAGAAGAAGGCTCATGCTGCAGATCAGGCACGTCTCCAAGAGATTTGACGAGCTCGCCGCGCTCGCCGACATCGATTTCGCCGTCGATCGCGGCGAGATCGTCGGCATCGTCGGCACCAGCGGCTGCGGCAAGAGCACGCTCTTGCGTATCGTCGGCGGCCTCGAGGCGCCGAGCTCGGGCAGCGTCATGCTCGACAACGTCGCCGTCGCCGGGCCGCGGCCGGAA
>DASWFH010000045.1:0-4123 GCA_036394355.1 Allostellaceae bacterium
GCTCGGCAGCATTCCGATCGGCCACATGAAGGCGAGCGGCTTCAAGGGGCCGCTCTACCCGATCAACCCCAAGGCGGCGACGATCCAGGATCTCCCGGCCTATGCCAGCGTCCGCGCCGTGCCCGGGCCGGTCGACCTCGCCGTCATTGCCGTGCCCGAGCCGCTGGTGCTGCCGGCGCTGCGCGACTGCGCCGCGAAGGGCGTGCGCGCCGTCGTGCTGTTTACCTCCGGCTTCGCCGAAGTGAGCGCGGCGGGACGGCGGGCGCAGGAGGAGATCAAGGCGCTGGCGCGCGGCGCCGGCATCAGGCTCCTCGGACCCAACTGCATGGGCCTCGTTAATTTCGCCAACGGGCTGGTGGCGACCTTCCACCTCGCCTTCGGCCCCGGGCTGGCGCCGGCCGGGCGGATCGGGCTCATCACCCAGAGCGGCGCCTTCGGCGGCGTCGCCTATCAGGTGGCGCAGGACCGCGCGCTGGGTTACAGCCTGATCCTCACCACCGGCAACGAGGGCGATGTCGACGTCGCCGACGGCGTGGCTTATCTCGCCGAGGATCCCGGCACCGCCGTCATCATGATCTATCTCGAGGGCTGCAGCGACGGCGCCAAGCTCGCCGCCGCGCTGGCGCTGGCGCGCGCCCGGCGCAAGCCGGTGGTGTGCCTTAAAGTGGGCAACACCGAGGCCGGCATCGCCGCCATCGCCTCGCATACCGCGGCGCTCGCCGGGACCGACGAGATCTTCGACGCCCTGTTCCGCCAGCACGGCGTCCACCGCGCTATTACCATGGAGGAGTTCTTCGACGTCGGCTATGCCGCGGCGCAAGCGCGCGCGCTGCCGAAGAACGAGCGCCTCGGCATCATCACCGTGTCCGGCGGCGTCGGCGTGCTGATGGCGGACACGGCGGCGGCGCATGGCCTCGACGTCGCGCCGGCGCCCGCCGCGCTGCAGGACGGCATCCGCGCCATGGTGCCGTTCGCGGCGACGCGCAACCCGATCGACGTCACCGGGCAGGTCGTCAGCGACATGGGCATCCTCGACCGCGCGCTGGAGATGGCGGCGGCGGACGGCAGCTATCCGAGCCTCGCCTGTTTCATCAGCTCGATCGGCCGCTCGCCGGTCAACGCGCCGCGCTTCATGGAAGTGTTCGCCCGGCTCGGCCAGCGCTACCCCGACACGCTGTTCTCGGTCACCGCGTTCCACACGCCGGAGTTCCGCGCCGCCCTCAACGCCGCCGGCTGCCTGCTGTTCGACGAGCCGACCTACGCCGTCCGCGCCGTAGCCGCGTTGGCGCGCTTCCGCCGCGCCTTCGACGCCGCGCCGGGCGTCGCGCCGGATTTGCCGCCGGCGCAGACGCTGCCGCCGGGCCCCTTGGACGAGGTCGCGTCGCTCGCGCTGCTGCGGCGCGCCGGCATCCCCGTCGTCGCCCACCGCCTTGTCCGTTCCGCCGCCGAGGCCGCCGACGCCGCCGCGTCGCTGGGCCTGCCCGCAGCGCTCAAGATCGTCTCAGCAGACATCACGCACAAGACCGACATAGGCGGCGTCGCGCTGAACCTGGCGACGCCGGACGCGGTGCGCCGCGCCTTCGAGGAAGTGACGGCGCGGGCGCGGAGCGCGCAGCCGGAGGCGCGGCTGTCCGGCTGCCTCGTCGCGCCGATGGCGCCGGCCGGCGTCGAGACCATCCTCGGCGCGCGCTGGGACAAGGTGTTCGGCCCGGTGGTGATGCTGGGGCTGGGCGGCATCTTCGTCGAGGCGATGAAGGATGTGACCTTCCGCTTGGCACCCTTCGACGAGGCGGAGGCGCGCCGCATGATCGGCGAGCTGCGCGCGCTCCCCGTGCTGCGCGGCATGCGCGGCCGCCCGCCGGCCGACCTCGCCGCGCTGGCGTCGGCGCTGGCGGCGCTGTCGCGCTTCGCCGCCGCGCAAGGAAGCGCGCTCGAGAGCCTCGACATCAACCCCTTCCTGGTGCTGCCCGAAGGCCAAGGCGCGCTGGCGCTCGACGCCGTCGTGATCGCTCGCTGACGACGGTCCAAGTGGGGCTGCCGAGGGGCGGGCCGAACGCTTTTTCCTTGACATTCGACGCAAAATGCGTTATAAGAGGTCGATAAGTCGGGCCGAAGTTGGTGGGGAGTCCATCCGGTGATGCGTGTTTCGACTGCGCGGTGGTTTCGACTCGCAGAGCTCGATGATCCTAACGCCGTGGCATGTACTACGCACGGTGCGTTCGCCGGCCACGTGCCACTCCTCCGTGGTTTGCGCCGCGCCACGGGTGAGCACCTCTGGGACGCGCGCCCGACAGCCGAACTCAATGCGGCCCTTACCGAGCGCTACGGCATTCCGATCGAAACGGGAGGTAAGCAGGCCGGCCTTGCGGCAGTAGCTCGAGCACTAAACCGCGGCGACCTCCCGCTCGCACAAATCGCAACCCTTCACTTGCGTCTGCCCAATCCGCCAGACATGGCAAAGAGCATCAGTTCGCTAAAAGCCATATCCGAGCTCGTGGCTCAGCTCGCCGAAAGCGGCTTGCTAAAGGTAATGTGGAATCCCGAAAAGCATCCGCGCACCGGCGAGGCCCCGAATCCTGGATGGTTCGCACCCGCAGGCGATGACGCATCGACAGATGCGGCGACAACTAATTCTGGCGGAGATGCTGACACAGTCCCCGTCGCTGATTTTAGCGGCGGATTTCATGGTGCTGTGGTCGACGCATGGATGGCCGTGCTGAAAAAAGCGGGTATTCCAGCGGTAGACGGCCCCGCTATTCGAATCATAGGCGCCGATCCTACCGTCGTCGGTTATCCAGATATCATGGTCCATCTGGCGGGGACGCCAGTCGCTGTCTTCGAAGTTAAGACTGGAGCTGACCCGCCGTTCACGGACAACCAGCGCGCATATATTCCGCTTCTTCAGATCGGCGGCCACATGTATTCGACCGATCCAAGAATTCGAGATCTGGGGCTCGAGCCGGGCGTGCCGTTTCCTCCAATGCCCGTGTACGTGATTTTCGCGCCGGGACCAAATCAGCCCTATGATGTGATCGAATTGCCGCCACCCGTAATTGTCCCTTAGCCGCTCGATGGAGCGGCCCGTCCCATACTGCGAAGAGCGAGGGCCCATTATGTCTGACACGCGCTCCGGGGGACATATGCTCAACTCCATCGAGTGCAACGGCATCATCTTTGATTCGGGTCTCGCGCAGCGACTGGCTGAGTTGTTGCTGGCGGCGCATTACGGGAATACGGAAGTCGAACGCCAAAGGCCATTGATGACCATCGATAACGGAGATCATTGGCACATCGAGGGGAGTTGGAACCGGGACCGTAAGATCGAAGGCAAGGGACCTTTCTTCATGTCCGTACAGAAACATGACGGCCGCGTAACGGATTTCGGGCTGTGGGGCGTGATTCACCCGGATGCGCGCGCGAAGGCGGCCATTGAGAGGGAGTTGCGACGGAGAACGGAGGCCGGTCAAGAGCCGGTCGTTCCTGATCCTCACGTGCCAGGCGGAATGCTGCGGCTGATCAACATTGCGCGCGGCGGCCTCATCTATGAAGCCAAGCTCGCGCGGCAGCTCGGCGAATTGCTCCTTCAAGCGCATTCCGGCGAGTCGCCGCCCCAATATCGCCCTCCGCTCATCATGGCGGAAAACAATGGTCATTGGCAGATTCATATCGGCTCGAACGGCGCTTCGAGCCTTGAGACTACAGGCGCCTTCTCCATATCAATCCGGAAATATGACGGACGCGTAAAAGTATCTAGCGACCTCCCGCTAGGGTCGACAAACTAGGCGCAGGCACCGGTGCTCAAGAGCCGACCTAACCCGCAAGCAGCCGTTTGCGAACGATAAGGCTTCGGGCAAACTCACGGAAACAAGCGGCCGTTGCATCGATCGCAGATTTCGCGTCATGCCTTGCCTAGCCGATGACGCCATCAGCGCGCAGCCGCGCTATCTCCTCGGGCGAGACGCCGTGCTCGCGCAGGATGGCGCGCTGTGCTCGCCGATGCCGGGTGCCGGCACGGCCGGCGCCTTCTCGGCGCCGTCGATCCAGAGCGGGCTGCTCACCGTGTAGCCGCCGCCCTGCAGCGGCACGATCGCGCCGTTGTCGTGCATCTGGCGGTCGTAGAGCG
>DASWFH010000046.1:0-9377 GCA_036394355.1 Allostellaceae bacterium
GCGCTGCGCG
This sequence comes from Allostellaceae bacterium, assembly GCA_036394355.1. Lineage (GTDB taxonomy): Bacteria > Pseudomonadota > Alphaproteobacteria > ATCC43930 > CGMCC-115725 > DAHUYF01. Next base: position 11 of record DASWFH010000046.1, read on the forward strand.
CCACCTTCATCGTCGATCCCGAGGGCGTGATCCGCTTCGCCTCGGTCAACGATTTGAGCGTCGGCCGCAACCCGCAGGAAGTGCTGCGCGTGCTCGACGCCCTGCAGACCGACGAGCTCTGCCCGTGCAACTGGCAGAAGGGCGAAGACACGCTCAAGGCGGCTTGACCCGACGCGAGAGGACGGGAGCAGGCATGCTCCCGTCTCCCGCCGCAGAGGAGAAAACCATGACCATCGACAGCATCCGCGACGCGCTTCCCGATTATGCCAAAGATATCAAGCTCAACCTCTCGTCGCTGCTCAACGACAGCGTGTTGACCGAGCAGCAGCGCTGGGGCACGTTGCTCGCCACCGCGCTCGCCTCGCGTAATGCCCGGGTCATCGCCGCGGTCTCGGCCGACGCGGCCCAGCATCTTGCACCGGCTGCGGCGACCGCGGCCAAGGCGGCGGCGTCGATCATGGCGATGAACAACATCTACTATCGCTTCACCCACCTCGCCTCCGACCCCGATTACGCCACCATGCCGGCGCGACTGCGCATGAACGTCATCGCCAATCCCGGCGTTGACAAGGCCGATTTCGAGCTGTGGTCGCTGGCGGTGTCGGCGGTCAACGGCTGCGGCAAATGCATCGACGCGCACGACCAGGTGCTGCGCAAGGCCGGCGTGTCGCGCGAGGCGATCCAGCAGGCGGTGCGCATCGCCTCGGTGATCCATGCCGTCGCCGCCACGCTTGACGGCGAGCAGAGCCTCGCCGCCTGACCTCGAGCCCTGAAGGAGGAATGCGATGTCGACCGCCTATCACAACGACCAGGCCGCACGACAGCAGGTCGCGGCGAGCCTGAGCAAGCTCCTCGCCGATACCTACACGCTCTATGTGAAGACGCAGGGCTTCCACTGGAACGTCACGGGCCCGCGCTTCCACGACCTGCACAAGCTGTTCGAGGCGCAGTACAACGAGCTGGCCGACGCCAATGACGAAATCGCCGAGCGCATCCGCGCGCTCGGCGCCAAGGCGCCGGCCAGCTACAGCGAGTTCAAGAAGCTCGCCGCGATCAGCGAGGAGACCGGCGCCCCCGCCGCCAACGAGATGATCCGCCAGCTCCTCGCCGACAACCGCAGCGCCGTGCGCGCGGCGGAGACCGTGGTGGAGGTGGCGGACGAGCATGACGACGTCGGCAGCGCCGATCTCGCCACCCAGCGCGTCCGCGCCCATGAGAAGGCGGCGTGGATGCTCGACGCCCTGCTGCAATCGGGCGGCTGAGCCAGCTCAGAACTCGGCGAGGCGCCGGCGCACGGTCTCGATGAAGCGCTGGCGCCGCGCGGCGGTGGTGCGGTCCATGCTGTAGAGCACGAGGAACAGCATCTCGCAGGAGCGGTGGCACAGCGCACCGACGCCGCGACGCACGATCTTGCGCATGGGGTCGCGCAGGAAGAAGCGGATATACCAGCGCGGGCTGCCATAGGTGGTGATCACCGCGAGCTTGGTGATGTTGTGGAGCCGCCGGCGCGGCGCGACGCGGCCAATGTCGAAGGCCACGCCCGGGAGCCAGACGCGATCGAAATAGCCCTTGAGGATCGCCGGATAGCCGAACCACCAGGTCGGATAGATGAGCACCACCGCCTGGGCGCGCTCGAGCCGCGCCACATGCTCCTCGACGCCGGCGCGGTTGCGCTCCGGCGTGAAATAACTGGCATGCGCCTCGGCCGAGAGGACCGGGTCGAAGCCGATGGCGTAGAGATCGAGCAGATCCACCTGGTGGCCGGCCGCCGCCAGCGCGTCGACGACGACGTGCCGCAGCGCGGCATTGAAACTGTCGGGGCGCGGATGGGCGAAAATGACCAGATAACGCATCTTCTCCATCCGCGCCCTCTCGCTCAGTTGCCGGATCGCCGCTGTTCCGCCGTCTTCTTCTCGGTGGCCAGCAGCTTCGCCTTGCGCTCGGCGCCCCAGCGGTAGCCGCCGAGCGCGCCGTCGCGGCGCGTCACGCGGTGACAGGGAATGACCAGCGCGGCCGGGTTGCCGGCGCAGGCATTGGCGACGGCGCGCACCGCGGCGGGTTGGCCGATGCGGCGTGCGATCGCGCCGTAGCTCGCCGTCGTGCCATAGGGGATCTTCTGCAGCTCGCGCCACACCCGCCATTGGAAGCCCGTCGCCTGCAGGTCGAGCGGCAAGCTGAGATCGGGCGCCTTGCCGTCGAGATGCGCGAGGATGGCGGCGATCCAGGCGCCGAGCCGCGCGTCGTCGCGCCGGATCGTGGCCGCGGAATATTCCTGCCGCAGCCAGTCCTCGAGCGCCTTGTCGCCGCTGCCGAGGCTCACCGCGCAGATGCCGCGCTCGGTCGCCCCGACCAGCAGCCGGCCGAGCGGGCTGTCGGCGATCGCGAAGTCGATCACCGCACCCTTGCCGCGCTTGCGGTAGGTGGCGGGCGTCATGCCGAGTTGCGCGTCGGAGCGCTCGTAGAGACGCGACGACGAGCCGTAGCCCGCGTCATAGAGCGCGCCGGCGATATCCTCGCCCTCGCGCAGCCGCGCCTTGACCCGGCCGAGGCGCCGCGCATCGGCATATTCGCGCGGGCTGATGCCGAGCTGGCGCTTGAAGAGACGCTGCAGCTGGTGGCCGCTGACGCCGAGCGCCGCGCCGAGCTCGGCGAGGCTGGGCGCGCCGCTCTCGCCATCGTCGAGCGCGCCATCGATCATGCGGCAGGCGCGGCTCACCTGCTCGCGCGCCGGATCGCTCGCCGGCTCCTCCTGCGGACGACAGCGCAGGCACGCGCGATAGCCCGCGCGCTCGGCCGCCTCGGGCAGCGGAAAGAATTGCACGTTCTGGCGCAGTGGCCGCCGGCTCGCGCAGGACGGACGGCAATAGACGCCGGTGGTAGTGACGGCATAGACGAAGGCGCCATCGGCCGCGCGCGAGCGCGTGGCGACGGCTTGCCAGCATTGTTGTTCGCTCATGGTCGCATCCTCTGTACGCAGATGATGCTCCCTCTTTACGCCGTCCTTCAGCACCGCTCTATCCGATCCTGACCGCAAATTGCGCTCGGATGATAAACGCCGCTCGTCGCCTTTGCCACTCAGTCGGCGCGGTCGACGATGTGCAGGAACGAGCCCATGACGCGACCGCTGACGCGTCCGACCGAGCCAATGGAAGCGCCGTCGGCGTCGGCCGCGGCGAAGAGCGGTGTGCCGCCGCCCTCGTTCAAAATGGTCGCGTAGTGGAACTCGTGGCCGCGGAAGGTGGCGCCGGCGGTCCCGAGCGGGCCGGCTGTAGTGAGGCGCGCGCTGCGATAGCCGAGCTGGCGGCGGCGCTCGGCGAAACTCGCCTCGAGCGGCAGCAGTCCCGCCATCGCGTGCCGCGCGCCGGAGGCGTCGACCAGGCCGTTCCCCATCACCATGTAGCCGCCGCATTCGCCGTAGATCGTGGCGCCGCGCTTCGCCGCCGCGCGCAGCCCGTCGAGGAAGCGGCCGTTGCCGGCGAGCGCTCCGGCATGCAGCTCGGGATAGCCGCCGGGGAGATAGACGGCGTCCGCCGTCGCATCAGGCGCCTCGTCGGCCAGCGGCGAGAAGAATTGCAGCGCCGCGCCGACGCTGCGCCAGCCCTCGAGCAGCGCGGGATAGGCGAAGGCGAAGGCGACGTCGCGCGCCACCGCGACGCGCTGGCCGAGCGGCTTCAACGGCTGTGCCGCCGCCACCGCGGCAAGGCTGCTGGGGCGGGCGAGCGCGAGCAGCGCCTTGATGTCGAGCGACTCCTCGATCAGCTCGGCGGCACCATCGAGAAAGCGGTCGAGATCGGGATGCTCCGAGGCCTGAACGAGGCCGAGATGGCGCTCGGCCAAGGACAGCTCGGCATGCCGCGGCACATGGCCCAGGATCGGCAGCTGCGGCAGCACGGTGCGCACCGAGTTCTCCAAGGTGGCGCCGTGACGCGGTCCGCCGACACGGTTGAAGATGACGCCGGCGATCGGCACATCCGGGCGGTGGCTGGTGAAGCCGCGCAGCAGCGCGGCCGCCGAGCCGGACTGGCCCGCGACATCCACCACCAGCACGACCGGCCAGCCGGTGAGCGCGGCGAGGTCGGCGGTCGAGCCGCGCCCGCCGCTGCCAGCGCCGTCGAACAGCCCCATCGCGCCTTCGCACAGCACGAATTCCGCCATGCGCTCGAGCGACGCGACCAGCGCCGCGATCGTCTCGCGCCGCATCGCCCAGGCGTCGAGATTGAGGCAGGGCACGCCCGAGGCGGCGGCGTGGAAGGCGGGATCGATATAGTCGGGGCCGGCCTTGGCCGAGGCGACGCGGCGATTGCCGCGGCGCAGATGGCGCAGCAACGCCAAGGTGAGCGTGGTCTTGCCGCTGTGCGAGGCCGCCGCAGCGAGGATGATGCCGCCGCTCACAGGTATTTCTTGATGGCTGCCGCCATGGCGCCGGCGGTGGCGTCGGGGCCGAAATGCGCGAGGTAGCGCCCGTCACGGCCCATCAGATAGACGAAGGACGAGTGATCGACGAGATAATCCGCCTCGTCGCCATGCGGCGCCTTCTGGAAATAGATTCGATAGGCGCGGGCGGCGGCAACGGTCTGCTCGGCGCTGCCGGTGAGCGCCACCAGCCGCGGATGGAAATTCGCGGCGTAGAGCTTCATCTGCTGCACCGTGTCGCGCTCGGGATCGACGGTGATGAAGATCGGCTGCACGCCCGTGGCGCGGTCGCCCAGCTCGTCGAGTGCCGAGCTCATGGTCTGCAGCGCCGTCGGACAGGCATCCGGGCAGAAGGTGTAGCCGAAATAGACCAGCAGCAGCTCGCCGCGGAAGTCGCTGTCGTGGCGGACGACGCCGTTCTGATCCACCAAGGTGAACGGGCCGCCGATCGCCACGCCGAGCCCGCTGTTGCCGTCGCCGGCGCCGAGCCACCAATGATCGAAGGCGAAGGCGCCCGCGAGCAGCAGGAGACCAGCGACAAACACGATGAGGCCGCGGCGGGCGGCGGGCGACATGTCCGTTCTCACGCCAGACGGTGGCGGGCGAGCTGCGCCACCTCGTAGAGGGGATGGCTCATGGCGCGATTATACTGCGGCCGCGGATAGGACGGAAACCTCGCGGCGTGCCTCATCGCTGTCGTGCCGCGCTCGAGGCAAAAAAAGTGGCCGGGACGGAGCCCGGCCACGATGGATCGGAGGAAATCGGGGTCAGCGCTCGACGAAGCTCGCGAGCGTGCGTCCGTGGGTGCGCTGCGCCAGCTTCTTGAGCGCCTTGGCCTCGATCTGGCGGATGCGCTCGCGCGTCACCTGATACTTGCGCCCGACTTCCTCGAGCGTGTGCTCGCCGGCCTGGCCGACGCCGAAGCGCAGGCGCAGAATGTCGGCCTCGCGCGGCGTGAGGCGCGACAGCGCATCGTCGGTGGCAGCGCGCAGCTCGGCCTGCGCCGCCGCCTCATGCGGCGTGATCGCGGCCTCGTCGGCGACGAGGTCGCCGATGGTGGCGTCGCCATCCTCGCCCAGCGGGGCGTCGAGGCTCACGGGATCGCGCACCAGCTCGAGCACGGCGCGGATTCGCGCCGTCGGCACGCCCAGCCGCGCGGCCAGCTCGGCCTCGGTGGGCTCGCGCCCGAGCTCGGCCAGCAGCTGATGCTGCGCGCGCATGACGCGGCGCGCCTCGTCGGTCATGTGCGAGGGGATGCGGATCAGGTGTCCCTGATCGACCAGCGCGCGCGTGCAGGCCTGGCGGATCCACCAGGTCGCGTAAGTCGAGAACTTGTAGCCGCGCCGCCAGTCGAACTTCTCGACCGCGCGCATCAGGCCGATATTGCCTTCCTGGATCAAATCCATAAGCGGCAGGCCGCGATTGACGTGGCGCCGGGCGATCCAGGCGACGAGGCGCAGATTGGCCTGGATCATCTCCTGCTTGGCGCGCTCGCTCTCTCTCGCGCCGCGCTGCAGGTCGGCGACGAGGGCGCGGAACGCGGGCAACGTCTGGCCGGTCTCGCGGCACACCGCCTCGAGCTCCTCGACGATCTTCAGGACGGCCTCGCCATGACGGCGGCGGAAGCTCGGCCACGGCACCGTCTGCCGGCGCGCCATCGAGGCATACCAGCTGCGCGGGCTCGCGGCCTTGGTGTAGCTCTCCAGGAACAGTCTGCGGTCGAGCCGGGCGTGGTCGACGACGCGCACCAGCCGCCCCTCGCGCTCGACGATCCGACGGTTCAGCTCCTTGAGCCGCAGCGTCAGCTCCTCGATCCGGTCGGGATGGAGGACGATTGCGGCCAGCGCCTTGCCGAGCGGCGCCGCGCTGCGGCTGCGGCGCGCGCTGTCAAAGGCGCGCAGCACCGGGCGAAGCAGCTCGGCTTCGAGCGCCGCCAGCGGCGCGGTCTCCTCGTCGAGCCCGCCCCCCGGCGGCCGGACGGCGGCCTTGGACCCGGCGGCAATGTGCGCCTGGGTGCCCGGCAGGTCGATGATGTCGCGCAGCGCCCTATCGCCGGCGCGCAACGCCTGCGACCAGCCGGCGATCGCCTTGCGCAGCAACGGGCTTTGCTGCAGCGCACTCAGCACCGCGGCCTGCCCGGCCTCGATGCGCTGGGCAAGCGCCACCTCCTCGTCGCGCGACAGGAGGTCGGCGGCGGCAATCTCCTGCAGATACCGGCGCAGCGGGTCGGCCGAGCGGCCGAGGTCGACCTGCGCCAGGTTGCCGCGCGCCGCCACCGGCTCGCCGGCCGATTCCGGGGAGCGCTGCCGCGGTTGCTCTTGATGGCTCTCGGGACGGCCCGCTTGGGGCGTCTCCTCGAGCGCCGACTGCCGGTCGAGCACTTCGGCGCCAGCAAAATTGGCCCGCATACTTGAAATCTCGTGCACTTTTTCGGTGTTTCCTCCTCTCTCATAGAGAGCGGAGGGTTACGATTTCTCGGCAGGAATATGGTGGTTATTGCGCCGGATGGGAAGCCTGAAATGGTTCCGGTCGTCACATAATCCGCGATTCGGCGGTGGCGCGGCCGCCCGGGGACGGCGCCGCCGACCTGTTAACGCCCAGCCGGCCCGCCAGCGCCAGCGCGTCCGCGGGGGCTCGCACCTTGGCGTCGTTGTCGAAATAGGCATAGACGTCGCGCGACCGGCGGCGTCGGGCCGGCGGGCCCAGCCGGTGGATATCCTCCGGCTCCCCGCCTGCCGCCCAGCAGGCGATCCGCGCCGCCCAGAAATCCAGCGCCTCGTCGTCATAGCCGCTCGCATAGAGTTCCTTCGCCCCGTGCAGGCGGAGGTAGAGGAAATCGGCCGTGACGTCCTCGACGCGCGGCCAGTCGGGCGCATCGGAGACGACGAGCGCAACGCCGGCCCGCTGCAGCAGGGTGATGAAGCGCTTGTCGCGGAAGCTCTCATGCCGCGCTTCCAGGGCATGGCGGAGCGGGGTCGAGGCCGCCGGCTCGAGCAATGTTCGCCCTTTCATGATATGACGGTCGCGCCGGTGGGCGAGCCGCGCCGCCGCTTCCGTGTCGCGCGGCAACAGGGCGAGGAAGCGCGCGATCCGGTCCTCGTCGAAGGGCATGCGGGCGGGCAGCTGCCACAGGATCGGGCCGAGCTTGCGGCCGACCGCGAGCACGCCTTGCGCGAAGAAATTGGCGAGCGGCGTCTCGCAATCCCTGAGCTTCTTCATATGCGTGATGAAGCGCGCGCCCTTCACGGCGAAGACGAAATCCTCCGGCGTCTCCTCGCGCCAGCGGCGAAAGCTCGCCGGCGATTTGAGCGAATAGAAGGTGCTGTTGATCTCGATCGAGTTGAAGATGCGGCTCGCATAGGCGAGCGCGCAGCGCTGCGGCAGGCCCTTGGGGTAGAACGTCCCGCGCCAGGCCGGGTAGAGCCAGCCGGAAATGCCGATTCGGATCATGCCGCTCTCCACAGCCGCTAACGGGGGAGCGTGGCGATCGGCAGCCGGATAGGGCCATAATGGCTGAGAACGAGGGGGCGGAGGGTCCATGGGCGATCTCGGCGGCGCCTTCGTCAGCGCCGCGCATATGATCCTGGCGCGCGACCCGGCGCTGCTCGGCATCGTACTGCTGTCGCTGCGCATCAGCCTCACCGCCGTGCTGTGCGCGGCGCTCATCGGCCTGCCGCTCGGCGGCGCGCTGGCGGTGGCGCGCTTTCCCGGACGCGGCGCCGTCGTGGTCGTGCTCGATGCGATGATGGGATTCCCGCCGGTGGTGGCAGGGCTGCTCATTTATCTGCTGCTCTCGCGCGCCGGCCCGCTCGGGTCCTTCGGTATCCTCTTCACGCCAAGGGCGATGATCGTGGCGCAGACCTTCCTGGTCACGCCCATCATCGCCGCGCTGACGCGCCAGGTGATCGAGGATCTGTGGCAGGACTACCGAGATCAGCTGCGCTCGCTCGGTGCCGGGCCGGCGCGCGCTATCCCAACCCTGCTCTGGGACGCGCGGGTGAGCCTCGCCACCGCAGTGCTCGCGGGGTTCGGCCGCGCCAGCGCCGAGGTCGGCGCCATCATGATCGTCGGTGGCAACATCGCCGGCGTCACCCGCACCATGACCACGGCGATCGCGCTCGAGACCAGCAAGGGCGATCTTGCGCTGGCACTCGGGCTCGGTATCGTGCTGCTGACGCTGACGCTGGCGGTCAACGCGGTGGCCCACGCCGCGGGCCATGCCGCGGCGCGCGGCCTGCGCTGAGAAGGAGCAGGAGCAATCGATGACAATATGGCACCGGGCGGCCTGGCTGGCCGCCGCCTTCCTCGTCGCGCTTCGCCCGCCTGCCGGCGCAGAGGAGCGCTTCATCACCGTCGCCTCCACCACATCGACCGAGCAATCCGGCCTGTTCGATTTCCTCCTGCCCGCCTTCACCAACAAGACCGGCATCGCCGTGCGCGTCGTCGCCGTCGGCACCGGGCAGGCGCTCAAGATCGGCGAGCGCGGCGATGCCGATGTCGTGTTCGTCCATGACAAGCCGTCCGAGCTCAAATTTCTCGATGCCGGCTACGGCGTCGATCGGCGCGAGGTCATGTACAACGACTTCGTGCTGATCGGGCCCAAACCCGATCCGGCCAAGGTCGCCGGCGGCAAGGATATCGTCGCCGCCTGCAAGAAGATCGCCGCGGCCAAGGCGCCGTTCGCCTCGCGCGGCGACGACAGCGGCACCGACAAGGCCGAGAAGCGCCTGTGGCAGGACGCCGCGATCGATGTGAAAGCGGCATCCGGCACCTGGTACCGCGAGACCGGTTCGGGCATGGGGCCGACGCTCAACACCGCCGCGGGCCTGGGCGCCTACACGCTGAGCGACCGCGGCACCTGGCTCAATTTCAAGAACCGGGGCGATCTCGCGATCCTCGTCGAGGGCGACCGGCGCCTGTTCAACCAGTATGGCGTCATGCTGGTGAACCCGGC
>DASWFH010000047.1:0-2604 GCA_036394355.1 Allostellaceae bacterium
GAGTACCGCGACGCGCTCGATCGGCTGGCGCGGCAGGGGCTGCTCTATCCCTGCTTCTGCACCCGTGCCGACATCAAGGCGGAGGTGGCGCGTGCCGATGCGGCACCGCATGGGCCGGAAGGTCCGCTCTACCCGGGCACGTGCCGCATGCTCGCACCGCAGGACCGGGAAGCGAGGATGGCCGCGGGCGCGCCCTTCGCGCTTCGGCTCGACGCCGCCCGGGCGGTCGCGCTCGCAGGACCGCAGTCGTGGCATGACGAGATCGCCGGCACAATCGCCGCCGATCCGTCGAGCCACGGCGACGTCGTGCTCGCCCGCAAGGACACGCCGACCAGCTATCACCTGGCCGTCACGGTCGATGACGCCCTGCAGGGGGTGACCCTGGTGACGCGCGGCGATGACCTGTTCGCCGCCACCCATGTCCACCGCTTGCTGCAGGCGCTGCTCGGCCTGCCGACGCCACGCTATTGCCATCATCCCCTGATCACCGATGCGAGCGGCCGGCGCTTCGCCAAGCGCGATCGGGCAATGACGCTGCGCCTGCTGCGCGAGAGCGGTCGCTCGCCCGCCGAAACTCGGGCGATGGCCGGCTTCGCCGAGGGATCTGGCCCCGCCGTAAGCCGTTGAGAGCAATGCATGCCGCGCTGCGACTCGAAAGCGCTGCCGCGCGCTCAGTCCAGCGGCCGGCGCAAGCCGATGACGAGGTCGAGATACTCGGGATCGTCGGGCGTCACGAGACCGTGGCGCAGCGCGAAATCGATGAGGACCAGATTGACGTTGAACTTGAAATCGTCGGTGGCGCGGACGCGCGCGATGACGTCGTCGGCAGCCATGCGCTGAAACGCGGCAATCTCGCCATCGGTGTTGCGCGGGACGAAATCGCCGGGGACGTCGAGGTCGTAGACAAAGAGCACGTCATCGCGGGCGCCTTCGCGGGTTTCCATGCGATAGGAGACGGCACCGGCCGGCATCGCGCGCGCGATAAGCCCCGCCGGCATGTCCGCCTCCTCCTGCGCCTCCTTGGCGAGGGTTTCGAACAGGCCGTGTCCGTAGCCGATCCCGCCGGCGACGAGGTTGTCGAGCTTGTCCGGCGCCACCTTCTTGTCGGGCGCGCGCCGGCCGATCCATAGCCGGAGCGCGCCGCCATCGCGGACGTAGCCGTTGAGATGGACGCCATAGGCGCGCACGCCGAAGAACGCGACGGCGCCGCGATCGAGCTTGAACAGCGGCGGCGCCCCCCAGCGCGTGGTCACCGCGAAGAACTCGTTGCGCCATTTCGGCACGAGCCCATCCGCCACCAATTGCTCGACCACGCGGTCGACGGCGGCGCTCAGCACGGCAAAATCGCCGGCCGCGACGAGACGCACCGCGTCGTCGATGACCGCGAATACTTGCGGGAACCGGCGCAGCGCCTCGGCATGGTCGCGGCGCACCAGCCCGATCCGCGCCTCGCCGTAGAGCAGCGGCAGAAACCGTTCCGGGCGATACTCGTTGCAGCGGCGGATATGGCGCAGCAGGCTCATCAGCTCATCCGAGTGGGCCGGTTCTCGTAGGTCAACACGGCGGTCACCGAGACGACCTGTCGCAGGCAGGCGGCGATATACGCCGCCGCGGCACCGTCGAGTCCGCGCATCTGCAAGTCGATCGTCAGCTCGTCGGCACCATTCCGCGCTTGGCGAAGAGCTCCAGCACACGCGGCATCACCCCGGGTTCGGCCGCGGCGTGGACGGAGAAGCAGGCGGTTGGTTGGGTCTCAGGCGAATGAGCGGTGGCGACGGAAGGCGGCATGGAGGTCATCCTCGATCTGGGTCGACGGGCAAACGGCACGAGCCCGATCCTCGGCAATGAGGATCGGGATGCTAATTCGCCGGACGAGCCCGGTATCAAGGCGCCTGTCGCGCATGGGTCGGACGCTAGTCGCCGCCGGCGCCAACGTCAATAGAGCCGAGAAGCCGACCAAGGGTTCCGGTCGCAACAGGAGATTGGGCTAGATGCGGGAGGGCCGTATATACTCGATCCGGCCAATTCCTTGGATGGCCCGCACGGTGCCGTCGTTGGCTTGGTCAGGAGGAATTCAGGATGCAATGGAAGGCCGTGCTGCTCGCCTTGGCCGCGATGGCCGCGGCCGGGTGCGGGCTTGGCTCGCGCGCTCTCGACACGCCGCCCTCGCGCGGCATATCGAGCGATATCGAGGCGACGCATCAGACCAGCCCGACCGTGACGCACGGGCAGAGGGCGCGCGATGAGCCCTACGACGCGCTGCCCTGGCAACTCGAGGGCCGGCACTAGACGCGCGCGAGAGCGCTAGCACGTGCACACCTAAGCGCGCAGCCAAATCCGGGTGGATGCGAGCGTGACAAAGGCAAGGTAGTGGGCCGCGAGCTGGTCGTAGCGGGTGGCGATACGCCGACACTGCTTAATCATACCGCATGATTCGAGCCTCCAGTTTGGGAGCTTGAATCACGGCCAGGCCGACATCATCAACAGCAAACCAGCATTTCCGGAAATACCCGGTAACCGGACATGTCGTGGACATGGCAGAACCGACGCGATTGACCCTGGCTGTGTGAAAGATCGACCAGCTCTTCGCCATCAGCCGCCATC
>DASWFH010000048.1:0-9714 GCA_036394355.1 Allostellaceae bacterium
CACCCGCGCCGTCGCCGACGCCATCACCATCCCCGTCATCGCCTCGGGCGGCGTCGGCACGCTCGACCATCTCGTCGCCGGCATCCGCGACGGCCATGCCACCGCCGTGCTCGCCGCCTCGATCTTCCATTTCGGCACCTATCGCGTCGCCCAGGCGAAGGCGCATCTCGCCGCCGCGGGGATCGCCGTGCGGCCGTGAGGCTGGATGTCGCCCTGGCGGTGACAGGACGGCGCTGATCTGGTACAGCGTCATCGACCATAGAATCGGTCATTGTTTTTGCCGTCATTCCCGCGAAAGCGGGAATCCAGTGTATGGCCCTGGGTCCCCGCTTGCGCGGGGACGACGGAGAGGTCGTATGCGCCTTATTCGGGAGAGGGCGATGGCAGAGATCGACGGCAGCACGCTCGACCGGCTTTATGCGGTGATCGCCAGCCGCCGCGGCGGCGACCCGGCGACGTCGTACACGGCCAAGCTCTTCGCGGCAGGCCCGGTCAAGATCGCGCAGAAGCTCGGCGAAGAGGCGGTCGAGACGGTGATCGAAGGCGCACGCGGCAATGCGGCGGGCGTCGTCGCCGAAAGCGCGGACCTGCTCTATCACCTCCTCGTGCTCTGGGCGGAAGCCGGCATCGCGCCGGCGCAGATCTGGCGCGCGCTCGAAAGCCGCGCCGGCACATCCGGCATCGACGAGAAGAAGTCGCGGCCGGCGAGGTGAGGGAGCGCGGCATGGCCTATGATCGCAACAACATCTTCGCGCGCATCCTGCGCGGCGAGATCCCCTGCCGCAAAGTCTATGAGGATCAGTACGTCCTCGCCTTTCACGACATAAACCCGGCGGCGCCCGTGCACATCCTGGTGATCCCCAAGGGCGCGTATGCCTCGCTCGACGACTTCTCGGCCACGGCATCCGATGCCGAGCTCGCCGCTTTCACCCGCGCCTTGGGCGTGATCGCCCGCCAGATGGGCGTGGCCGAGACCGGCTACCGCATCCTCGCCAACCACGGCCCGGACGCCCACCAGGAAGTACCGCACTTCCACGTGCATATCTTCGGCGGCCGCAACCTAGGGCGAATGATTTCAAAGACTTAGAGACACGGCGCCGGCGATCGTTGAGAGGTTGTTAACTGCCGGCGGCCTAGCATCGCCGCGGGGCGCTCCTGCCTGGAGAAGGGAGTGCCTGGGCGTGCCTGCTACGGAGCCAAGCAACCCGGCGATGTCGAAGCCTCGCAAGCAGATCGGCGGAGCGACCACTTCCTCGACCGGCGCCGCGCCGGACGGCGAGACGCGCCTGCGGGCCTTCGCCGAGGCCGGCTCCGACTGGTTCTGGGAGATGGATGAGGCGCTGCGCTTCTCCTACATGTCAGACCGCGTCGATCGGCCCAATGAGTTGTTCGGCGCGGATTTCCTTGGCCGGCGCATCGACGAGATCGGGCTTCCCGGCATGGAGGAGACCTATTGGCCGCCGCTCCTGCTGCGGCTCGAGATGCGCGTTCGGTTCCGCGATTTTCGCTTCATCCGCCGCAACGCGGTCGGCGCGGCGCGGCATCTCTCGATCAGCGGCGTGCCGATCTTCGACGCCGCCGACGAATTCCGCGGCTTTCGCGGCACCGGGCGCGACCTGACCGACGAGACGGTGGCCGAAGAACGCGCCGCGCTCGCCCAGTCGCGCCTCACCGACGCCATCGAGAGCATCCCGGAAAGCTTCATGCTGCTCGACGCCGAGGATCGCCTGGTGCTGTGCAACAGCCGCTATCGCGAGCTGCATGCGTCGATCGCGCATTGCCTCGTGCCCGGCACCAAATTCGAGGACATCTGCCGCGCCAGCGCCCTCGCCGGGCTGCCGATGCCCGCGGTCGGCCGTGTCGAGGAATGGGTGCACGACCGCATGGCGCGGCACCGGGAGCGGCATTTCGAGCTCGAGGAGCGCCAGACCGGCGAGCGCTGGATCCAAGTCGCCGAGCAGCACACCAGCGACGGCGGCACTGTCGTGGTGCAGACCGACATCACCGCGCTCAAGCGGCGCGAGCAGGAGCTGGCGGAGAAGACCGCGCTGCTGCGCGCGACGCTCGACAACATGGAGCAGGGCCTGCTCGTCATCGACGCGTTCTGCGCCATCAAAATGTGGAACAACCGGATGATCGAGCTGCTCGAGATGCCGCCCGAGCTGGTCGGCGTCGGGCGCTCGATCGAGCCGCTGCTGCGGGTGATGGCGAGCGAGGGTGTCTATGGCAGCGGCCCGGTCGACACGCTGGTGGCGCGGCGGCTGGAGGAGCTGCGCCGGGCGGAGCCGCGGCGGGTCGAGATGGTGCGGCGCGGCAAGATCCTCGAGCAGCAACGCACGCTGATGCCCGATGGCGGCGTGCTCTTCACTTACGCCGACATCACCGACCGCAAGCGCGTCGAGGTCGATCTGCGCCGCGCCAAGGACGAGGCCGAGCTGGCGAGCCGCAGCAAGACCGAGTTCCTCGCCAATATGAGCCACGAGCTGCGCACGCCGCTCAACGCCATCATCGGCTTCTCCGACATCCTCATCGGCCAGATCTTCGGGCCGTTGAGCGATGCGCGCTATGCCGACTACGCCCGCGACATTCGCGACAGCGGCTTGCACCTGCTCACCCTCATCAACGACGTGCTCGACATCGCCAAGGTCGAGTTCGGCAAGGTCGAGCTGCTCGAGGAGACGGTCGACATCGTCGCGGTGGTCGAATCCTGCCTCCGCCTGGTGCGCGAGCGTGCGCAGACCGCCGGCATCCAGCTCGCGCAAGCGCTGCCGCCGCGCCTGCCCAACCTGCTCGGCGACGGCCGGCGGCTCAAGCAGATCCTGCTCAACCTGCTGTCCAATTCCGTCAAGTTCACCCCCGCCGGCGGCAGCGTCACGGTCAGCGCCAGCCACGACGCGGACGGGTTCCGCCTGGCGGTCGAGGACACCGGCATCGGCATCGCCGCGGACGATCTCGAAACCGCGCTGCGCCCCTTCGGCCAGATCGACAGCCGCCTCGCCCGCAAGTACCAGGGCACGGGGCTCGGCCTGCCGCTGGCGCGGTCGATGGCCGAGCTGCATGGTGGGCGGCTGGAGCTGCGCAGCGCGCCCGGCCAGGGCACCACGGCGACGCTGTGGCTGCCGCCGAGCCGTGTACTCGATCCCGCGACCCGCAGCCGGTGAGCGTTAATACACACTATCCGCATGTGATTTAAAAGGTATTGACATACCGAAACCGTCAGTTTAGATACTAACCACAGCGCCGATTTGAGCATCAGCTTGCGGGCGCTTAAAAAATGCAGCTAAAGCGAGGCATCCGCCCAGCCCAGCTGCGGCGGATTTTTTGTACCTGGAGATAACCGCGAGATGCGATCGGGCACGGAATTGGACTGGTACGCGGCGGTGCTCGACTGGCGCTACCGCGGCCGCGAGGGCGAGGCGCTGCTGCAGCCCCTGGTCGAGCGCGAGTTCAAGGGCCGCATCGCGCTCCTCTCTTCCTTCGGCGCCGAGGCGGCGCTGCTGCTGCACATGGTGGCGCAGGTCGATGCGACCGTCCCCGTGATCTTCCTCGACACGGGCAAACTCTTCGGCGAGACGCTGCGCTACCGCGATGCGCTGGTGGCGCGGCTGGGCTTGCGCGACCTGCGCATCGTCGCGCCCGATGCGGGCGAGGTGGCGCGGCGCGACCCGCAGGGGACGCTGTGGCACAGCGATGGCGATGCCTGCTGCCGGCTGCGCAAGGTCGAGCCGCTCGAGCGCGCGCTCGACGGCTTCGTCGCCACGATCTCCGGGCGCAAGCGCTATCAGGGCGGCCCCCGCAGCGAGCTGCGCGCGGTCGAGGCGGCCGGCGGCCGCATCCAGGTCAATCCCCTCGCCGCTTTCACGCGCGAGCGCGTCGAGCGCGAATTCGCCGCGCGCGGCCTGCCGCCGCATCCGCTCGAGGCCGACGGCTTCCTGTCGATCGGCTGCATGCCCTGCACCGACCGCGTCGGGCCGGCCGAGGATCGCCGCGCCGGGCGCTGGCGCGGCCTCGACAAGGACGAATGCGGCATCCACTTGGCGCCGCGGCGCCGCGGCGGAGAGCGGATGTGAGCGATCTCGACGAGCTCGAGAGCCAGAGCGTCTTTATCCTGCGCGAGGCCTTCCGCAAGGTGGAGAAGCTCGGCCTCCTATGGTCGATCGGCAAGGATTCGAACGTGCTGGTGTGGCTGGCGCGCAAGGCGTTCTTCGGCCGCGTGCCGTTCCCGGCCATCCATATCGACACCTCCTACAAGCTGCCGGAGATGATCGCGTTCCGCGAGCGCATGGCGCGCGAATGGGGGCTCGAGCTCATCGTCGGCCAGAACACCGCCGCGCTGGCGGACGGCATGAACCACCTGCGCGGCCGCGTCGCGTGCTGCACGGCGCTCAAGACCGACGGCTTGAAGGAGGTCGTCGCCCGGCACGGCTTCACCGGCATCATCGCCGGCATCCGCCGCGACGAGGAGGGCACGCGCGCCAAGGAGCGCGTCTTCAGCCCGCGCGCGGAGAACGCCGAGTGGAATTTCCGCGACCAGCCGCCGGAGTTCTGGAACCATTTCAACACCGACTTCCCGCCCGGAATCCATCTGCGCATCCATCCGCTGCTGCATTGGACCGAGCTCGATGTCTGGCGCTATGTGCGGCGCGAGGCGATCCCGGTGGTCGATCTCTATTTCGCGCGCAACGGGCGGCGCTATCGCTCGCTGGGCTGCGCGCCCTGCACCGGCACCATGGCGAGCGCGGCCGCCAGCGTCGACGATATTATTGCCGAGCTCGAGGGCACCACCGTCGCCGAGCGCGCCGGGCGCGCGCAGGACAAGGAGGCCGAGGACGCCTTCGAGCGCCTGCGCGCCTCGGGCTACATGTGAGGGGCTCTCGCGCAATGAACGACAACCGGGCGCTTCCCATCGTCATCGTCGGCCATGTCGATCACGGCAAGTCGACCCTCATCGGCCGCCTCCTCCACGACACCGGCGCGCTGCCCGACGGCAAGGTCGCGGCGCTGCAGGAGGCGAGCCGCAAGCGCGGCATGCCCTTCGAGTGGTCCTTCGTCATGGACGCGCTCAAGGTCGAGCGCGACCAGGGTATCACCATCGACACGACGCGCATCCGCTTCTCCAGCGACGCGCGCGACTACGTCATCATCGACGCGCCCGGCCATGCCGAGTTCCTCAAGAACATGCTGACCGGCGCCGCCGCGGCGGAGGCGGCGATCCTCGTCGTCGACGTGATCGAGGGCATGTCGGAGCAGACGCGGCGCCACGCCTTCCTGCTCAAGCTGCTGGGCATCCGCGAGATCATCGTCGCTGTTAACAAGATGGATCGTTGCGGCTACGCCCAGGACGCGTTCGACGCCGCGTCGCGGAATGTCGCGGATTATCTCGCCGGCCTCGATCTCGCCGCCGCCGCGATCATCCCCATCTCCGCCCGCAACGGCGACATGATCGCGCATCGCTCGGTGCCGCCCTCCTGGTATGACGGGCCGACCGTGCTGCAGGCGCTCGACGCGCTCGCGGGCGCGCCGAGCGAGGCCGACCGGCCGTTGCGCCTGCCGGTGCAGGACGTCTACAAATTCGACGAGCGCCGCATCATCGTCGGGCGGATCGACGCCGGCCGTCTGCGCGTCGGCGACCGTCTGCGCTTCTCGCCGGGCGAGCGCAGCGCGCGCATCGCCTCGATCGAGAGCTGGAACGCGCAAGCCGCGGTCAGCGCGGCGGCCGGCCAGTCGGTCGGCCTGACCCTCGACGAGGACATTTTCGTCGAGCGCGGCCAGGTGGCGAGCGCGCCCGACGCCGCGCCCTACGCCGCCGCGCGCCTCAAGCTGCGCCTCTTCCATTTCGGCCACGCGCCGCTCCAGGCGGGGGACGCGGTCAAGCTGCAGATCGGCCTCGCCGAGCATGCCGCGACGGTCGAGGCGGTCGAGAGCGTCGTCGACATCAACGATCTCACCCGGCGCAGCGCCGAGGCGGTCGGCCGCAACGACATTGCCGACGTGGTGGTGCACAGCCGCACCGCCATTGCCGTCGAGACTGCCGTCGAGGGCCGGCATCTCGGGCGCGGCATCCTGCGCCGCGGCTATCACATCGTCGCGGGCTTCCTGGTCGAGGCGGTGCTCGACGCGCCGCAGGCCGCGCCGGTCGCGGGCGTGGCGCGCCACATCACGCCGGTGACTTCGGCGGTGTCGCATGCTGAGCGCAGCGCCGCCTGGGGCCATGCCGGCGGCGTGCTGTGGCTGACGGGGCTGTCGGGCGCGGGCAAGTCCACCCTGGCGCTGGCGCTCGAGCGCGAGCTGTTCCGCCGCGACTACCGCGCCGTGCTGCTCGACGGCGACAGCCTGCGCCGCACCCTCAACGCCGATCTCGGATTCGGCGAGGCCGAGCGCGCCGAGAATGTGCGCCGCATCGGCGCGGTGGCGCAGCATTTGGCCGAGAGCGGCATGATCGCCATCGTTGCCTGCATCGCGCCGCGCCGCAGCCATCGCGCGCGCCTGCGCCACGAGCTCGGCGCGCTCTACCATGAGGT
The DNA here is from genome assembly GCA_036394355.1 of Allostellaceae bacterium. GTDB lineage: Bacteria > Pseudomonadota > Alphaproteobacteria > ATCC43930 > CGMCC-115725 > DAHUYF01. Next base: position 6,522 of record DASWFH010000048.1, read on the forward strand.
CTACGTCAAGGCGTCGCTCGAAATCTGCGAGCGCCGCGACGTGAAGGGGCTTTACGTCAAGGCGCGGCGGGGCGAGATTACGGCCTTCACGGGCGTCTCCGATCTCTACGAGGCGCCCGCGGCGCCGGAGCTGGAGGTCGGCACCGATGTGCTGACCCCGGGGGAATGCCTCGAGCACCTTCTCGACTATGTCGACCGGGCGTTCCGCCCCGGCGATGTCCGCCGCCTGGCTTCGTGACGCTGTCGGCGGCGCCGTCGAGCTACCATATCCCTCCCTGGCAAGCGCGTTGGTGACAAGATCAGGAGCAAGAAGCGATGCACGCGATCGAACCGCTCTACTCGCTTTCGGGCTTCGCGGTCGGGCTGCTGGTCGGGATGACCGGCGTCGGCGGCGGCTCGCTGATGACGCCGCTGCTCATCCTGCTGTTCGGCATCCACCCGGCGACCGCGGTGGGCAGCGACCTGCTCTACGCCGCCGCCACCAAGACGGCCGGCACGGTGGCGCATGGCCTGATCGGCTCCATCAGCTGGCGCATCGTCGGCCGGCTGGCCGCCGGCAGCGTGCCGATGACCGCGGCGACGCTCTTCGCGCTGTCGAAGCTCGATCTCAGCGGTGCCGCGGCGAGCCAATTGATCACCGTCGTGCTCGGCGTCGCGCTGTTCGTGACCGCCGGTGCGCTGATCTTTCGCCGCCAGCTCGTCGATGCCTTTGGCGAGCGGCTCGGCCGGCTCGACCCGCGCCGCACCGCCGTCCTGACCGTCGCCACCGGCGCCGCGCTGGGCGTGCTCGTGTCGATCTCCTCGGTCGGCGCCGGCGCCATCGGCGTGAGCGCGCTGGTGCTGCTCTACCCGCGCCTGCCGACGGCGCGCATCGTCGGCTCCGACATCGCCCATGCCGTGCCGCTCACCCTCCTCGCCGGCATCGGCCACTGGCTGATGGGCTCGGTCGACTGGCACCTGATCGGCTCGCTGCTGGCGGGCTCGCTGCCGGGCATCGTCCTCGGCAGCTACCTGTCGAGCCGGGTCCCCGACGCGGTGCTGCGCCTGACGCTGGCCGGCACCCTCATCATTGTCGGCGGCAGGCTGGTGTTTTAGCGCGGTCATTGCGAGCGCAGCGAAGCAATCTCCATCAAGCATCGCGCCCACGCCGGCGGGAGATTGCCGCGGCGCCCGGCGGGCGCCTCGCAGTGACCGGCGGTGGCTTTCTTCGGGTGACCGAGAGAGCTAGCATCGGCGCCTCATGCTCCGCCGCCGTGCCCTCTTCGTCTATGCCGCGTCCCTGGCCGCCGGCGTCGCCGCGCCGGCGGCGGCGCAGGAGCGGGCGTCGCCGCGCCGGGCGCCGGACATGCAGCGCATCCTCGACCGCGGGCGGCTCGTCGTCGCCGTCGCCGGCTTCGCCGCGCCGCCCTTCGTCACAATCGGCGCGGATGGCGCGCTCGGTGGGCACGACATCGCGCTGGCGCACGGCATGGCCGGGGCGCTGGGCCTGCCGGTCGCGTTCGACCGCGACGCGACGAATTTCGACGACATCGTCGGCAAGGTGGCGCAGGGCACGGCGGATCTCGGCCTCTCGCGGCTCAGCGCAACGCTGGCGCGGGCGGTGCTGGTGCGCTTCTCGCGGCCCTATGTGGTGCTGCGCCACGCGCTGCTGGTGAACCGGCCGCGCTTCGCCCGCCTCTTGCCGGACGGCGAGCCGCTTGCGGCGCTCAAGGCCGGCGACGCGCCGCTCGCCATCGTCCCCGGCACGGCGGCGGCCGAGTATGCGCGCCGCCTGGTGGCGCCGGCGCGCCTGCGCGAGTATCGGCGCTGGGATCCGGACGTGGTCGACGCCGTGCGCGGCGGCGAGGTCATCGCTGCTTGCGGCGACGAGGTCGAGGCGAAGCGCGCGCTGGCGGTGCGGCCCGACGCGCCGCTCCAGCTGCGCGCCGTGATGCTGCCCGACACGCGCGATCCGATCGCCGCGGCGCTGCCCTGGGACAGCTTGCAGCTCCTCGCCTGGGTCGACCTCTATCTCGACGGCGCGGCCACACCGCTCACCGTCGAGCAGCTGCTCGGCCAGCCCGACAAGCCGGCCGAGTGATCGCCGGCGCGGCCCGGGTGTTTGCACGCTGAGGACTCGGCCGGAGCCGGGCGGCCAACACGCTGAGAATGCGGGGGATATCGTCGATGAGCGAGCAAGGCGACGCGGCTTTCCTGTTCGATCTGGACGGCACGCTGGTGGACAGCGTCTACCAGCATGTGCTGGCCTGGCACGAGGCGCTCGAGCAGGAAGGGATCGATCTCTCGATCTGGCGCATCCACCGCAAGATCGGCATGAGCGGCGGCCTCTTCACCAACATGCTCCTGCGCGAGACCGGGCTCGATATCGATGCGGCGCACATCGAGCGCCTGCGCCGCCTGCATGCGGCGGCCTACAATCGGCGCTCCGCGGATATCCGGCCGCTTCCCGGCGCCGTGGAGCTGCTTGCCTATCTGACCGAAGCCGGGGTGCCATGGGCGATCGCGACCAGCGGGCGGATGGAGACGGCGCGGCCGGTGTTGGAGACGCTCGGCATCGATTTCGATCGCGTGCCGATCGTCACCCGCGACCAGGTCAAATACGCGAAGCCCGACCCCGATCTCTTCCTGGCGGCGGCCGAGCGTCTGGGATGCGACATCGAGAGGGCCTCGGTGATCGGCGACAGCGTCTGGGACATGCTGGCCTCGCGCCGCGCTCGCGCGCTGGGCATCGGCGTCTTGTCCGGCGGCTACGGCAGCGAGGAGCTGGAACGCGCCGGCGCCTATCGCGTCTACGACGACCCCGCCGATCTCCTGAAGCACATCGACGAAGTGGGCGTCCGCCGCTGAGCGACGGAACGGCTGCGGCGGCCGTGCCACCACACCGCCGATGAGTGCGCGAGTGGGGCGTATACTCGTAAACGGGCGAGGGTCGCGTTGGCCGGATGTCCGCAAGAGCCTGGGCGCGATTTTATACAAAGCGCATGTCGATCCGCAGCGGGCTGGTTCGTCGACCTAATTAGCGAGACAGTTCAGCGTGCGATGGCGCCCGCTTCTCGCCTCAGGAGGAGTTCTCAGATGCGCTTCATGTTCATAGTCAAAACCGCCCACACTGCGCCTCCGACGCCGAAACTCATCGAGGCGATGCACAAGCTCGCCGACCGGGAGATCAAGGCCGGCCGCATGCTCGACAATG
>DASWFH010000049.1:0-3171 GCA_036394355.1 Allostellaceae bacterium
GCCATCGCCTCGATCATCGCCAGGCCGAAGGGCTCGGGCCAATCGATCGGGAAGAGCAGCGCCTTGGCGCCGGCAAGCAGCTCGCTCTTCTCGGCGTCGTCGAGCTCGCCCAGGAAGTCGACGCCCGGCAGCGCCAGCAGCGGGCGGATAGTGGTGTCGAAATAGGCCTGGTCGACCTGGTCGACCTTGGCCGCGATCTTGATCGGCAGCCCGGCGCGCTGGGCGATGTCGATGGCGAGGTCGGGCCGCTTCTCCGGCGAGATGCGGCCGAGGAACGCCAGATAGTCGCCGCCGGCGCGCGCCGCGATGCCGCGATCGGGAATGCCGTGGTAGATGGTGCCGACCCAATTGGCTTCGGGCACGTGCGCGCGCTGCGCGTGGGAGATCGACACCAGCGGGAAGGAGCGGTGGGCGCGCAGCCGCGCCTGCACCTCGGGGATATTGAGCCGCCCGTGCAAGGTGGTGAGGCAGGGCGCGGCGGCCTGCGCGAAGAACGGGAACTCGAACCAGCCGGTGTGGAAATGGATGATGTCGTAATGGCCCGACGCCGCACGCACCTCGGCCATGACATGACGGTAGATGAGCTCGAGATCGGGATGGCCCGGCAATTCGCGCAGCGGGCGCGGATAGGTGACGCAGAGCCGCGCGGCGCTCAGCGAGCCGCCCGACGCGTAGAGCGTCACCTCATGGCCCTGCGCGACGAGCGCCTCGGTCAGGTACGAGACAATGCGCTCGGTGCCGCCGTATTTTCGCGGTGGAACGCTTTCTCCCAGGGGCGCAACCTGCGCAATCCGCATATGCTATCTCCTCGCTGAGTTCATCGCCGCTTTCGGCGGTGCTACATGGTCTGGCGGCGGCAGGCGCGACCACCATTCTTCGGTCATGGCGTCACGGCCGGATTCGTCGGTCTGCGCCCGCCAGAGCCGTGCGAAGGTGCCGCGGCGCTGGCGCAGTTGTGCGGGCGGGCCGTCCTCGATGATGCGGCCTTCGTCGAGCACGATGACGCGGTCGAAGCCGGCGATGGTCGACAGGCGATGCGCCACGGCGAGGATGGTGCGGCCGCGCATCAGCTCGGACAGCGCGTGCTGGACGGCGATTTCCGACTCCGTGTCCAAGGCCGAAGTCGCCTCGTCGAGCAGGATGATCGGCGCGTCCGCGAGCAGCGCGCGCGCGATGGCGACGCGCTGCTTCTGCCCGACCGAAAGGCGCACGCCGCGCTCGCCCACCAGCGTCCCGTAGCCCTCGGGCAGGCGCGCGATGAAATCCTCGCAGCGCGCGGCGCGGGCGGCGGCCATGACCTCCGCATCGCTCGCGTCGGGGCGCCCGTAGCGGATGTTCTCGAGAACGGAGCGGTGGAAGAGCGAGATGTCCTGGGGCACGACGGCGATGGCGCGGCGCAGGCTGTCCTGGCGCAGCGCCGCGATGTCCTGGCCGTCGATCAGGATCCGGCCGCGGCTCGTCGGATAGAGCCGCTGCAGCAGGGCGAGAAGCGTGCTCTTGCCGGCGCCGGACGGTCCGACCACGCCGACGCTCTGTCCCGCGGGAATGCGCAGGCTGACGCCGTCGAGCGTGATGTGGCTGTGGTCGTGGCCGAAGGAGACGTTGTCGAACACGATCATGCCGCCGTCGCAGCAGAAGCTCGTCGCCGCGCGATCGTCGGCCATATCGTGCGGGATGGTGAGCGTGGCCACGGCTTCGGCGACGCGGCTCCAATGGTGGTTCGCGTCGACCAGCGCCACGGCGAGATCGCGCGACGCCTGGAGCAGCGCCAGCGCGAACGAGCCGCACACCACGACGTCGCCGCTGGTGATCGCGCCGGCCGCCCAGAGCTTGACGCTCCAGGCGAGCACCGCGCCGCTGACCACCCATACGGCGACCGCATGGGCCAGGCGCAGGCGCTCGATATAGATCAGCGCGCGGCGGTGCGTGTCGGTTTCGGCGGCGAGCGCCTGCGCCAGGCGCGCCGTCTCGCGCGCCCGGTTGGCGAAGACGCGGACGATACTGTGATTGGTGACGGCGTCGGCGATCTCGCCGCTGACCGCGGCGGCGCGCTCGGCAAAGGCGTGATTGAGCGGGCCGCCGCGCGCTGCGGCATAGGCGATGCCGAGGGTAATGGCGGCCGCCGCCACGGCGAGCGCGGCGGCGATCTCCCAGCGCACGGTGCCGAGGCCGATGACCGCGCCCAGCGTCGCCGCAGCCGCCGGCAGCACGTTCCAGGTGAAGGTGTTCTCCAAGGTGAACAGGCCGTTGGCCGCGGCCGAGACGCGGCCTGCCAGCGCGCCCGAGAAGCGCTCGTTGAAGTAGCGGTTGGATTGGCCGAGCAGATGGCTGAAGAGATCGAGGCGCAGTTCAGCGCCGATGGCCGGGAACGCGCCGGCACCGGCCCAGCCGGCGACGCGCCACAGCAGATTGTCGGCGCCGACGCAGGCGGTGAAAATGAGGACGGCCTGCCACACGCCGGCGAGATGAGCGCGATCCTCGGCCATGGCGTCGACGATGAACTTCATCGAATAGCGGGCGGCGACGGATGCCGCGACGGCGCCGAGAATGGCGAGGACGACGAGGGCGTGCGCGATGCGGTGGCGCCACAGATAGCGCGCGATCAGGGCGATAGGGTTGCTCATCGACGCAGCGTCATGCATTCGCGTTCCAGTGGTTGGCGCGCGTTGGTTCATACGGTTATTTTCTTTGAAGGCTCGGGGCGTGGCCGCGCTCACCCGTCATCAACGGGTGACCCTTGGTCTTTTTTCCCGAGGCGCCGGATTTCATTTGCGGCGACGCCGCGCGCGGAAACGCGGCGCGCGGCGAGGTTCGCGCAGGACGCTGGTCGTCCGGGAAATATTCGCCTCCGCGGCGTCATCGAGCGCCCAGCGGTAGCGCAGTCGCCGTGCGTGCTCGCCGCCCATTCGCCTGGCGCGCCAATCCCTTGCTCTGCGCTGCGGCGTTTCGCCGCGGGCAGGGTGGCGCTAGTCGCTGCCGTCGACCGCGGTGCTGGAGAGCTGCCGCGTCGGGAATCCCGCGGCGATCAATGAGCCGATGACCTCGCCGACATGCCCGGGGTTGCGCGTCTCGACCACCGCCTCGACCTCCGCGAGCTTCACCGACACGTCGTGAAACAAGCGGTGATGGTAGATCTCGACGATGTTGCCGCCCTTCTCGCCGATGATGCCG
>DASWFH010000050.1:0-2044 GCA_036394355.1 Allostellaceae bacterium
AAAGGCGCCGCGCGTCTTGAACGAGCCGGCATGCTGCATGAACTCGAGCTTGAAGAGGACGCGCTCGACCTCGATGACCGGCGTGCGGCGGATGTAAGGCCGGATGCGGCGCTCCGCTTCACGGATGGTCGTCTTGGTGAAGCTCACGAACATATAGTAATATAACTATATGACTATGGATCGGCTGCTCAAGGCGCTGTCCAGCGCGCGGCGGCGCCAGATCCTCGATTGGCTGAAGGACCCGGCAAAGCACTTTCCGCCGCAGGTCGACGGCGATCTGGTGCGCGACGGCGTATGCGTAGTGTTCATCGCGCGCAAGCTCGGCGTCTCGCAGCCGACGGCGACGCAGCACCTGAGCCGCCTTGCCCACGCCGGCCTGATCCGGCCAAAGCGCATCAAGAAATGGACGTTCTACAAGCGCGACGAGCAGGCCATCCGCCAGGCGCATCGCAGCATGGCTGACGTGCTCTAAAGGGGAAGCGCGATGAAGGGCCCTTTCACGCCGCCGCGCGGAGCGGCGGCATGCGCTCTACGTGGGGCATGGCTGTTCCTTTCGTCCGAGGGCTACGGCGCTCACCACGAGCAGCACCGCCGCGATGGCGAGCGCTGCGCTCATGCCGCCGGGGCGATGCGCGAAGGTGCTCACCACCAGCGGGCCGGCGATCTGCCCGACCGCGAAGGCCGCGGTCATGGCCGCCATCAGCGCGGCGCCGCCGACCTGCCGGGCCTCCTGCATCCCTGCCATCGTGATCACCATGAAGCTGCCGCCGACCAGCAGGGCCGCGGCCAGGATTCCGGCGACGCCGGTCATGAAGATCGGCGCAGCCACGCCGAGCGCCATGGCGAGCGCCGCGATGATCCAGCCGCGGCGGTTGCCTAGGCGAGCGGCAAAGATCGTCGAGAGCGCCGCCGTCGTCCCGAAGAGCGGCCACGCCCAGCCGAATACCGCCGGGTCGGCGATGATGTCTTTCGCCATCACCGGCACGAAGGTGGCGGGAATGATGTAGCCGAAGCCGAACACGCCATAGCAGAACACCAGGCGCACCGCGTCCGGCGTCCAGGCGAAGGCATTCGTAGCGCGCGCGGCAGGCTCGGCGCCGCGCTTCACCATTGGCCAGAGCACGGCGGTGGCGACGAGCGAAAGCGCGCCGAGCGCGACCCACGCCTGCGACGAGCTGGCGCTGAGCGCCATCAGCGCGAGGCACAGGGCGCCCGCAAGCGCGATACCCCAGCCCACGCCGCTGAACACCACGCCGCCGAGCTGCGGTCTTCCGAGCGCCGCCAGCTCCTCAAGACACCACGAAGACACGTGCACCAGCGCCCATGCGCTCGCCATGCCGGCGAGCGCGCGGAGCAGCGTCCATGCCAGCATGCCGTGCGCAGTGCCCATGGCTAGCGTTACGAGCGCGATGGCGAGCAACGCGCCGCGGATGGCGCGGTCGCGGCGCGCCGGACGCATCGCCCAGAGCGCGCCGGCGAGATAACCGAGGTAGTTCGCCGCGGCGAGATAGCCGCCCTGCGCGAGCGAGACGCCGGCGTCGTCCTGCATCATCGGCAGGAGCGGCGTGAAGGCGAAGCGGCCGATGCCCATCGCCACCGCCAGGGCGGCCAGGCCCGCTGCCGCCACCCGAATTGAAGCCGGCATGGAAGCACTGTACATTGACGGCACCTTCCTGAAAAATGAATAATTGAGAACCTTTCGTTCTCTTTTACAGAACCATGGATCTGGTCGAGCTGCACATCTTCAAGACGGTGGCCGAGCAAGGCGGCATCACCAAGGCCGCAGCCGCGCTGCACCGCGTGCAATCGAACGTCACCACGCGCGTCAAGCAGCTCGAGGCGCGCCTCGGCACCAAGCTGTTTCACCGCCAGGGGCGAAAGCTGGTGCTCTCCTCCGAAGGCAAGGTACTGCTCGCCTACGCCGACCGGCTGCTGCAGCTTTCCTCGGAGGCGCACGCCGCGCTCAAGGGCCACGGCCCGCATGGCGTGTTTCGCCTCGGCACGCTCGAGAGCACCGCGGCGACGCGCCTGCCGCCGGTGCTCG
>DASWFH010000051.1:0-2711 GCA_036394355.1 Allostellaceae bacterium
GTTTCGCCGAGGAGATCGTCATCTGGACGAGCGAGCCCTTCCGCTTCATCCGCTTGAGCGACGCCTTCACCACCGGCAGCTCGATCATGCCGCAGAAGCGCAACCCCGACGCCGCCGAGCTCGTGCGCGCCAAGGCCGGCAAGCTGCTCGGCGCGCTCACCGCGCTGCTGGCGGTGATGAAGGGGCTGCCGCTCGCCTACAGCAAGGACATGCAGGAGGACAAGCTGCCGGTCTTCGAGGCGGCCGACACGCTGGAGCTGTGCCTCGCCGCCACCGCCGGCATGGTGCGCGACCTGCGCGTCGATGCCGAGGCGATGCGGCGCGTCGCCGCCAGCGGCTTCAGCACGGCGACCGACCTCGCCGATTGGTTGGTGCGCGTGCTGGGCCTCCCCTTCCGCCAGGCGCACCACATCACCGGCGCCTTGGTGAAGCGCGCCGAGGAGCTCGGCACCGATCTCGCGGGCCTGCCGCTCAGGGAGATGCAGCGGATCGAGCGGCGCATCACCGCCGCCGTGCTCGACGTGCTCACCGTGGAGAAATCGGTGGCCAGCCGCACCTCCTTCGGCGGCACCGCCCCCGCCAGCGTCGCCGCCGCCGCCGCCCAGGCGCGCAAGCGCTTTTGTTGAGAGAAAACGATATGACCACGTTCCCGCCCCGCCGACAGCGCGCCTTCCTGGCGCTCGTCCTTCTGCTCGCGGCGCTCGCCTCGCCGCTCGGCGCCTGCGGCAAGAAGGGCGCACCCGCGCCGCCGGCAGGCGAGCCCAACACCTACCCGCGGAGCTATCCGCGTGAGTGAGGCCGAGGCAGCGCCGGGGTCGCCGGATTTCGCCTATCGCGGCGGCGCGCTCCACGCCGAAGGCGTGCCGCTCGCGCGCATCGCCGCCGCAGTGGGCACGCCGTTCTATTGCTATTCGAGCACGGCGATCGAGCGGCGTTACCGGCGCTTCGCCGCCGCGTTCGCCGACCGTCGCGCCGATGTTTTCTATTCGGTCAAGGCCAACTCGAACGTCGCCGTCATCGGTACGCTGGCACGACTGGGCGCGGGCGCTGACGTCGTATCCGAAGGCGAATGCCGCCGCGCGCTTGCCGCGGGAATTCCCGGCAGCCGCATCGTCTTCTCGGGCGTCGGCAAGACGGAGGCCGAATTGACCTTTGCGCTGGCGCACGATGTCCACCAGGTCAATGTCGAATCGGAGTTCGAGCTGAGCATGGTGAGCAATGTGGCGACCAGGCTTGGCAAGACTGCGCCCGTCGCCATTCGCGTCAATCCCGACGTCGATGCCCGCACCCATGCCAAGATCGCCACCGGCAAGAAGGAGAACAAATTCGGCATCGACCTGACGCATGCCGCCGGCGCCGTCCGCCGTGCCGCGCAACTGCCTGGCCTGTCAGCGGTGGGCATCGCGGTGCATATCGGTTCGCAGCTCACCGAGCTCGCGCCCTTCGAACTCGCCTTCCATCGCGTCGCCGAGCTGATGCGCGCGCTGCGCGAGGAGGGCTTTGCGCTGCCGCGCCTCGATCTCGGGGGCGGGCTGGGCATCCGCTATCGCCTGGAGGCGCTGCCGCCGATCGAGGATTACGCCGCCATGGTCAAGCGGGTGACCCACGGCCTCGATATCGAGTTGGCCTTCGAGCCGGGGCGCTGGATCGTCGGCAACGCCGGCACGCTGGTTTCGCGCGTGCTCTACGTCAAGGACGGTCTGACCCGGCGCTTCCTCGTGCTGGATGCGGCGATGAACGATTTGATCCGGCCGCCCTTCTACGATGCTTGGCACGAACTCGTGCCGGTGCAAGCCCTTGCGCCGGGCGCCGCGCTGCAGCCGATCGACGTGGTGGGACCAATTTGCGAGACCGGGGATAGCTTTGCCACGCAACGCCCCCTACCACCGCTGGTGTCGGGCGACCTCGTCGCGCTGCTATCGGCCGGTGCCTATGGCGCGGTCATGAGTTCGAGCTACAATACCCGGCCGCTGGTCCCGGAGGTGCTGGTGCGCGGCGACGCCTTCGCCGTCATCCGCGCCCGGCCCAGCTATGAGGAAATCTTGTCGCAGGACAAGATGCCGGAGTGGCTCGCCGGGCGTTGACGGCGAGAGGTGGTGACGATGGCCGATGCCGAAAGACCGCCCGAGCGCCTGATCGACCCGCGCCGCCTGACGCGGCGGCTGCGGCTGGCCGGCGCCGCGCTGGTGTGGGAGCGGCTGTGGCCATCGTTGTGGCCGGCGATCGCCATCCTCGGCGTTTTTCTGGTGCTTGCGCTGTTCGACCTGCCGGCGCGATTGCCGGGCATGCTCCATGCGGCACTGCTCCTGCTCGCGGCGGCGCTGCTCGCCGTGGCGCTGCTCGCCGGGTTGCGCCGCTTCCGCTTGCCCGACCGCGGCGCCGAGCGCCGCCGCATCGAGCGCGCCAGCGGCTTGGCGCATCGCCCGCTCACCGCGCTCGACGACCGCCTCAGCATCGGCGCCGGCGATGCCGCGACCAGCGCCTTGTGGCAAGCGCATCGCGAGCGCATGGCCGCTCAGGCAAGGCGGCTTGCCGTCGGCTGGCCGGCGGCCGGTCTCGTCCGCCGCGATCCCTTCGCGCTGCGGGCGGCGCTGGCACTGCTGCTGCTGATCGGCGCGATCGATGCCGGCCAGGATTGGCAACAGCGCCTGTGGCGCGCGGTCACGCCCAGTTTCGCGCCCGGCGGTCCGGCGGCAACGGTCGGGCTCGAC
>DASWFH010000052.1:0-1815 GCA_036394355.1 Allostellaceae bacterium
CTTGTGGCCGCGCGACGCCGCAGCCCGCGCGCACGCCCGCGCCATCGCGAGCGAGATGCATGCCGGCTTCGTGCCGCTGCGCCGCCAGTGTCCGATGAACATGTGGCGTCCGGTCAAGAAGCTTGAGCTCAGCGCCGAGACTGCCGCGAACGTGGCACGGATCGATGCCATGTGGTCCGGCTGCCGCGCCCGCTTCGGCCATGACGGGCCGTTTCTGTTCGGCCGCTTCAGCGCCGCCGACGCCATGTATGCGCCGGTGGTGTCGCGCTTCCACACCTACGGGGTCGAGGTCGGGGCGGTGTCCGCGGCCTACATGCAGGCCGTGATGGCGCTGCCAGCCTGGCACGAATGGTACGCCGCCGCCCTCAAGGAGGAATGGCTGCTGGAGGAGGACGAGGTGGATTGGCCGACAGTGCTGCGGGTGGCTGGGACCGCGGGCGTCCCGCCCGCTCCTTAGAGTAGACCAGCTCCTTAGCGTAGAGAAAGAAAGAGCGGGCGGGACCGCCCGCGGTCCCAGCGTCAACTCACCGCGAGTGGCGCCAGCGCGTCGATGTCCGTTACCACGTCGATCACGGCCGGCCGGTTCGCCGCGAGCGCCTGGGCGAGCGCCGCCGGAAAAGCGGCTGCGTTCTCGACCCGGATGCCGAGCGCGCCCATGTCCTCGGCGAGGCGGGCGAAGTTCATCTTGCTGAAGGTCCACAGCGTGCGCCCGCCTTCGGTCTGGGTGCCGCCGTAGACACGGTCGAAGCCGCGCTTCGACTGGTTGCCGCTGCCGTTGTTGTTGACGACGGTGACGGCGTTGATCCGCCAGCGCACCGCCGTCTCGATCTCGCCGATGTGATACCAGAAGCCGGCGTCGCCCGTGAACGTCACCACCGGCCGCTCCGGGCAGGCGCATTTGGCGCCGAGCCCGGCCGGGAACGCCCAGCCGAGATGGCCGGCGCTGCGCATGTAGCTCTGGCGCGGGCCTGTGAGGTCGTACATGCCCCCCATCCACATGCCGGCATGGCCGGTGTCGACCACCACGATGGCGTCGTCGGGCACATGCCGGGTCAACTCGGCGCACAGCCGCTCCGGGCGGATCGGCACCGCGTCCGATGCGAGCAGGGACTGATACTTCTCCTGCCACTCTGCGCAGATTTTCCGCGTCTCCTCGATCCAGACCTTGCGCCTGCCGGCGCTGCCGCGCTCGGCCGCCGCCAGCATGCGCCCGAGCGTGACCTTCGCATCCCCGTTGACGGCAGCAAGCAATGGATAATTGCGTCCCAGCGCCTCCGGATTGATGTCGATCTGGATCGCCGGCGTGCCGATCGGCGGCACCGCCCAGAAGTGGGTGGTCATGCCGCCAGCCTCGCTGCCAATAAAGCAGACGAGATCGGCGCGGTTGACGACGCGGTTCGCGCTCTCGCGCGAATAGGAGCCGACGGCTCCGACCGAGAGCGGATGCGTGCCCGGAACGGTGTCCTTGCCGTTGAGCGAGGTCGCGACCGGGATCTGCAGCGCCTCGGCGAGCGCCACGAGCTCGGCCGCCGCGCCCGATGCGCGCACGCCGCCGCCGGCGACGATGACAGGGCGTTGCGCATCCTGCAGATGCTCGAGCGCCGCGCGCACGCTTGCCTGATCGGGTTCTGGGCGAAACGGCGGAACTCCTGAGAATTGCGGTTCGCACAAAGGCTCCATCTCGGCCTCTTCGGCGTCGACCTGGCCCTCATTGCCTCGGAATTGCAGATGCACCGGGCCGGGCGTGCCCGACACCGCGACGCGGAAGGCCTGGCGCACCATGTCGGGAAAGCGCGCCACGTCGTCCACCGTGGC
>DASWFH010000053.1:0-2899 GCA_036394355.1 Allostellaceae bacterium
GACGACGCGGCCGAGGAGGCCGCGGCCGACCGGCACGTCGACGATGGCGCCGGTGCGCTTCACCGTGTCGCCCTCGCGGATGCCGCTGTCGTCGCCGAAGATCACGACGCCGACATTGTCGGTCTCGAGATTGAGCGCCATCCCCTTGACGCCGTTGGGGAACTCGACCAGCTCGCCGGCCTGCACCTTGTCGAGGCCGTAGATGCGGGCGATGCCGTCGCCGACGGAGAGCACTTGGCCGACTTCGGCGACGTCCGCCTCGGTGCCGAAATTGGCGATCTGCTGCTTCAGGATTGCGGAGATTTCCGCCGCCCGGATTTCCATCACTGAACCCCCTTCATAGCGAGCTGCAGGCGGTGCAGCTTGCTCTTGAGCGACGCGTCGATCATGCGCGAGCCAACCTTGACGATGAGGCCGCCCAGCAGGCTGGCATCGATCCGGAGCTCGACCGCGACCTTGCGGCCGACCGCCCTGCGTAATTGCTCGTCGACGGCGGCGCGCTGCGCCGGCGACAGATCCTGTGCCGCGATCACCGCCGCGGTCACTTCGCCGCGGCGATCGGCCAGGCGGTGCAGGAAGCTGGCGGTGATCTCCGGCAGGACGAAGAGGCGCCGGTTGCGCGCGAGCAGCCCGAGGAAGTTCCGCGTCAGCGGCGAGAGCTTCGCCTGCGCGGCGATGGCTTCGATGGCCTTGCCCTGCTCCGCGCGCGACAGCACCGGGCTGCGGATCAAGCGGCGGAACTCCGCGCTGTCGCGCAGCATGGCGCGCAGCGCCTGGAGGTCGCCGGCCACGGCGTCGAGCTCCTTGCGCTCGTCGGCGAGATCGAACAGCGCCGTGCCATAGCGCTCAGCAAGCCCGGTTACGCCTTTCGCTTCGGATGCCACGTGGGATCGGTCCTCGTTTTCCCTGGACGAGAGATTAGGGTCGCCGTGGGGTGCCGGAAATGACGTGCCCTTCCGCAGATTTGCCAACACAAACCCGCCGCGCGCGAGCGCGCCCGGAAAAGCGCGGAGTATCTAACACACGCTCCCCGCCCGTGCAACATGGCGCTCCGCCCACCCTGCCGGCGCCGTTGGTGGCGCCGAGCGCCGGAGAGCGCCCCATTGCTACGGCGGCGCAATCGGCTCAGGCTGGGGAAATCTACTGGCGACCATCGCGCGGAGAGAGCCATGCGCCTCATCGACACCCGCGTCGAGATTGCCGCCCCGGCCGCACTCGTCTGGGGTGTGCTCACCGACTTTCCCCGCTTCCCCGAGTGGAACCCCTTCATCACCCGGATCGAGGGCGCACCCGAGCCTGGTGCGCGGCTCCGCGTAGAGATCAAGCCGCCGGGCAAGTCGGCCATGACCTTCAGGCCGACGGTCGTCGTGGCCCGGCCCGAGAAGGAACTCCGGTGGCTGGGCCAGCTGCTGCTGCCCGGCATCTTCGATGGCGAGCACGCCTTCGAATTGGAGAGCCGCGGCGACGGCTGCTCCTTCCGCCAGTTGGAGCGCTTTGCCGGCCTGCTCGTGCCGTTTTTCGGCGGCGTGCTCACGGCGACGCAGCGCGGCTTCGAGGCGATGAATACGGCGCTGAAAAAGCGAGCCGAGGCCTAAGTCACAAGAAACCGTACGGATCCACATCCACCTGAACGCGCACGCTGCCGGGCACCTTCACCTTGGCGAGCCATCCGCGCAGCACGGCCTGGATGTTGACGTTGCGCTTGGTCTTGAGGAGGAAGCGGCGGCGGTGGCGCCCGCGCAGCACGGCGAGCGGCGCCGGCGCCGGCCCGAGCACCTCGATGCCGGGCATGTGCGGCTGGGCGCGGGCGAAGGCGCGCGCGGCAAGGTCGGCGCTCTCGTCATCGGTGCCGGAGATGATGAGCGCCGCCAGCCGGCCGAAAGGCGGCCACCCATGCGCGCGGCGCGCCTCGGCCTCGGCGGCGAGGAAGCGGTCGCGGTCGTCGGCGACGAGCGCACGCATCACTGGATGCTCGGGCATGTAAGTCTGCAGATAGACGATGCCGGGGCGCTCGGCGCGACCGGCGCGGCCCGCCACCTGATGGAGCAGCTGATAGGTGCGCTCGGCGGCGCGCAGATCGCCGCCGCTCAGGCCGAGATCGGCGTCGACCACGCCGACCAGCGTCAGCATCGGGAAATGATGCCCCTTGGCCACCACCTGCGTGCCGATGAGCACGTCGATCTCATGCTTCTCGACGCTCTCCACCAGCGCGGCGGCGGCGCGCGGCCCGATGAGGGTGTCGCTGGCCATGACCGCGACCCGCGCCGCGGGAAAGCGCGCGGCCATCTCCTCCGCCAGCCGCTCGACGCCGGGACCGCAGGCGGCGAAGCTCGCCGCCTCGCCGCAATTGGGGCACAGCGGCGGCAGCGGCTCGCCGTGGCCGCAATGATGGCATTGCAGGCGGCCGTGAAAGCGGTGCTCGACCAGCCACGCCGTGCAATTCGGGCATTGCAGGCGAAAGCCGCAGCCGCGGCACAGCGTCAGCGGCGCGTAGCCGCGCCGGTTCAGGAACAGCATCGCCTGCTCGCCGGCCGCGAGCGTCTCGGCGAGCGCCGCGACGACGGGCGGCGCCAAGAAGCGCTGCCGCTCCGGCCGCGCGCGCCGCATGTCGATGACGCGGATATCCGGCAGCTGCGCCGCGCCGTGCCGCGCGGGAAGATGGATGCGGCGATAGCGCTGCTGCTCGACATTGATCGTCGTCTCGAGCGATGGCGTCGCCGATGCCAGCACGATCGGCAGCTTGGCGAGCGAGGCGCGCACCACGGCCATGTCGCGTGCGTGGTAGATGACGCCGTCCTCCTGCTTGAACGAGGCGTCGTGCTCCTCGTCGACGACGATGAGGCCGAGATCGGCGAAGGGCAGGAACAGCGCCGAGCGCGCGCCCGCCACCACCGTGACC
>DASWFH010000054.1:0-10602 GCA_036394355.1 Allostellaceae bacterium
GTCCATGAGCGCGAGATCGAAGCGGTCACGGTCGAGCATCGACAAAGCCGCCTCGCCGTCATTGGCGACGGCGACCTGGTGACCGGCGATCTCGAGGATGCGCCGCAGGATCTTGCGGTTGGCGTTGTTGTCCTCGGCGACTAGTATCTTGAGCGGCCGGGCGGGCGCCGGCAGCGTCGCGGGCGCCGGCGGCGCCGGCGTCTCGTGCGGCAGCGGCTCCACCAGCTCGGCCATCGCCTTGGTGTCGCTCGCCAGCGCCGCCAGCAGCGCACTGGCGAGGGCGGCCTCGCCGATCGGCGCCTCGACCACCGCGGCGAGATGGGTGGCGGCGAGCCCGGCGATCGATTCGGCGCCGCCCGGCGCGGCGATGAACAGGGCGAGCGGCGGGTGCGGCGATGCGACCGCGAGGCGATGGGTGAGGCTGAGGGCGGCGAGCGGGTCGGCGCGCCCGTCGAGGAGCAGCAGCGGCCGCGGTGTCGCCGCCGTCATCTCGCCCAGGCGCTTCAGTGCCGCTTCGGCGTCGCTCAGCCATTGCGGCTCGCCACGCCAGCCACGCACCCGCGTCTGCAGCATGGTGGCGAGATCGGTGTCGGCGCTGACGATCAGCGCCTCGCGCCCGGCGAGATCGGGCGGCCGGCTGGCGGTAGGATCGTCGCGCAGCGGCAGCGTGACGGTGAAGGTGCTGCCCTTGCCGAGCTCGCTCTCGACGTCGATCGTGCCGCCCATCAGCTGGGTCAGCTGCTTGGCGATGGCGAGGCCCAGGCCGGTGCCGCCATAGCGGCGCGTCACCGTGCTGTCGGCCTGGGTAAAGACCTGGAAGATCTTGTCGCGCGCCTCGGGCGCGATGCCGATGCCGTCGTCGCGCACCGCGAGGCTGAGGCGCACGGTCTCGCCCTCGCGCTCGAGCAGCCGCGCCCACACCTCCACCCGGCCCTGGGCGGTGAATTTGATGGCGTTGGCGACGAGGTTGATAAGGACCTGGCGCAGCTGCAGCGGCAGGCCGCGATAGGTGCGCGGCAGCCGCGGATCGATGCGCAGCGTGAGCGCGAGGCCCTTGGCCTCCGCCTGCGGGCGCAACATGGCGACGGCGCTGCCGAGCACCTCATGCAGGACGAAGCTCTCGATCTCCGGCTGCAGCTTGCCGGCCTCGATCTTGGAGAAATCGAGGACATCGTTGATGAGGCCGAGGAGCGTGCGCGCCGAGAGCTGGATGGTCGCAAGCATGTCGCGCTGCTCGGCGTCGAGATTGGTGCGGCCGAACAGCGAGCCCATGCCGATCATGCTGTTGAGCGGCGTGCGCAGCTCGTGGCTCATGATCGCCAGGAAGCGGCTCTTGGCGGCATTCGCCTCCTCGGCCTGCGCCTTGGCGAGGGTGAGGCGGCGGATGAGGGTGGCGGCATAGGCCGGCAGCAGGATCAGCGCGAGCACGACCCCGCCGGCCATGCCCGGCCGCTCCTGCCAGTAAGGCGTGGTGGCGCAGACGGCGGCGAAGCCGACGAGGCTCAGCAGCACGGTGGCGACGAGGGAACGCTGGCCGAAGCGGAAGCCGAAGCCGAGCACATCCCAGAGATAGACCGGGAACCACGGTGCGGTCAGCGCCTCGCCGATATGCAGGAAGATGGAGATGAAGGCGATGTCGCTCACCATCGCCGCAGCGCGGCGCAGTGCCGAGGGCTGCGGGCGAATCGCGAGATCGATGAAGATGAGCCAGGAATAGAGGATGCCGGCGACATCGACCGCGAGCAGCGGCATCAGGCGCGCGCTGTCGGCGCCGGCGACGGCGAGCGCGACCAGATAGGCGAGCACGAAGCCGGTGAAGAACAGGCGGATGATGACCTGCTGCGGCTCCTGCTCGTTCTGCTCGGCGAGCTCGCGGGCGACTCGGCCGGCGCCGCCGCGCAGCGCGCAGACGATCGCTGCCGCGCCCGGTCCGAGGATAACCATCGCCAGCCAAAGCGTCGGCAGGAACTGCGGCAAAGGCGCGCTCGGCGCGGTGGCAACGATGATCGAGAGGGTGAGCGGCACCGCGGCGGAATAGAGCGCCAGGGTCCAGACGAGGGTGCGCGCTTTGCGCGTCGCCACGCTGCCGCCGCTGGTGTTCCTCGCCTCGTGCCGTCCCGTCATGCGAAGCTGTGCCTGGCCCTCCCCCTGGCCACGCCAACCAGCCGATCCGGCCAGCGCTGCGCTATCGCGGCGCCCGCCGTGGCGGCCCTCGGTCCGATAGTGCCTATGGTTAGCAAAAAAATCTATAACTAGATGTTAACGCGTCGACGAACGCGACATGTTGAATGCGCGAGTGCGTCCCGCCGGTGGCTTCGCTTCACGCGGTGATGGCGGTGTCCTGCACTATGAGCCGGGTCATCGGCAGGAAAATGGTAACCGTGGTGCCGATGCCCTTTTCACTGGCGATATGCAGCCGTCCGCCATGCAGCTCGACCAGGCCGATGGCCAGCGGCAGGCCGAGGCCGGTGCCGGGATGCTTGCGGTTCCAGGTGCTGGCCACCTGGCCGAAGCGGGTCACGGCGGTCTCGACCTCGGCCGGGTCCATGCCGATGCCGCGGTCGACGACCTCCAGCTGCATGCCGTCCTCGACAACCCCGCCGCGCACCAGCACGCGCCCGCCGGAATGGCTGAATTTGATGGCGTTGGTGATGAGGTTGAGCAGCACCTGCTTGAGCTTGAGCGCGTCCGCCTTGACCCGGGGCAGGTCCGGGGCGAGCTCGAGATCGACGGCGACATCGAGCGCGCGCGCCCGTTCCGCCACGAGATGCAGGATGTCGCGCGCCATCTGGCCGATCTCGACCGCGTCCTCATCGAGCTCGACCTTGCCGGCTTCGAGCTTCGAGACGTCGAGGATGTCGCTGATGATGCCCAGCAGGTGCTGGGCGCTGGCGCTGATGTCGCGGGCATAGCCGGAATAGCGCGCACTGCCGAGCGGACCCAGCACCTCGTCGGCCATGACCTGGGAGAAGCCGATGATGGCGTTGAGCGGCGTGCGCAGCTCGTGGCTCATATTGGCCAGGAATTCGGTCTTGCTGCGGCTCGCCAGCTCGGCCTCTTCCTTGGCGGCGAGGAGGGCGTTCTCGGCCTCCTTGCGGTCGCTGATGTCGAGCGAAGCGGTGACTACCAGCGACGGGCGCCCGTCCTGGTCGCGCAGCAGCGCCTTGGTGGTGAGGAGGACGCGCGGCTCGCCGCCAGGCGGGACGATCGCCTCCTCGAAGGAGCCGGGCGGGTCGAGGCCGGCGACGATGCGGCGGTCGCGCTCCTGGGCTGAGCGCGCCTCCGGGTCGTCCTGCACCGCCACCGGGGTCAGGCCGACGATCGACGCGACGGGGCGGCCGAGGCGGCGGGCGTAGAAATCGTTGACGAAGACATAGCGCCCCTCATGATCGGTGGCGCTGACCAGCACCGGCACGGCGTCGATGACTCGCATCAGCAGCTCGTGGCTGTGGCGCAGCGCGTCGCGATGGCGCTGCTCCTCGACCAGGATCTGTTCCTCGAGCGAGGACGCGCGCTCCTTGAGCAGCAGCTGCTGCCGGCGCAGCGTCAGCAGGTTGCGCGAGCGCACGCGGAACTCGTGATGATCGACGGGGCTCAGCAGGAAGTCGGTCGCGCCGGCCTCAAGCGCCCGGTAACGCAGGTCGCGGTCCTCATAGGCGGTGATGACCATGACCGGCACGTCGGCGCAGGACGGCAGCGCCCGGAAGCGGCGGATGAACTCGGCGCCGTCGAGATCGGGCATCTTGAAATCGGTGATGACGAGGTCGGGCGGCTCGGGCCCGGCATACTCGAGCGCGCGGGCCGGGTGGTCGAATGTCTTGACCTCGACCCGATCGTCGAGCGAGGCGGCCAGCCGCTCGAGGATCTTCAGGTTGGTGATCCGATCGTCGACGATGGCTACGGTCTGGCGTTTCACGCGCTGATCCGACCCGTCCTAAGCTTCGACCGGCCTCGTCGCCGGCTCCGGCAGTATCCGGCAGGATGGCGCCGCCGGGCAAGCCGCACGCGCTCATTCTAGTCGCCGCCGACCCCGCCGTTAAGGGTGGCCCCGCGCGGTCAGGCGGTAAGCGTCAGGCTCGCCTCGCCCAGACCGGCGAAACGCACCGTGACCGCGGCGCCTGGGGCGGCGAAGACCAGCCCGGTATGGGTTCCGGTCGTCACGATGTCGCCCGCGGCGATACCGCGGCCGCGGCGGGCGCAGTGGTTGGCGAGCCAGGCGAGGAGCCGGCGCGGATGGCCGGCGGCGTTGCCGCCGACGGCGCGCGCCACCTCCTTGCCGTCGACGGCCAGCGCCGCCGGCTGGCACAGGAAGTCGACGGCGCGCCAGTCGCGCACCGCGGCGCCATGGCAGAAGGCGCCGTTGCTCTGGTTGTCGGCAAGGAGGGCGAGCTTGTCCACGGCGCGGAAATCGGCGAAGCGCGACTCGACCAGCTCGATGGCGGGATGCAGTGTGTCGATGGCGGCCCAGACCTCCTCCTCGCCGTAGGGCGCGGCGCGCGGCGGCAGCGGCTTGCCGAAGCGGAAGGCCAGCTCGCCCTCGATGCCGCGCAGGCGAAAGCGCGATGCCGGCCAGCGCGCCGGGCTCGCCGCCACCAGCTCGGCGAAGAGCGGCGCGCAATTGGGCTCCGCCGTGAGGCTGGGCGCGCCGACCTTCCAGCCGGCGATGGCGCCGAGCGCGGGTGCTACCGCGTCCTGGACGGCGTAGGCGGCGTCGGGCGTCGCCGGCACGAGAGCGGCGGGCAGTGCCGCGATCGGCCGGCCGGTGCGGCGCGCGGCAAGCAGCAGCTCGGCCAGCGCGCCGGCCTGCCCGGTCATTGCCTGGCGGCTCTCGCCAGGCGCGCCGGCTCGGCGCCGGCATTCCCGGTCAGATAGCCCATGGCCGCATCGACGCCGCCGCTGCGGTGCGGCACGCCCGCCAGGGCGAGCCCCATCTCGACGCCGGCCAGCGTGCCCATCAGCGTGAGCTCGTTGAACCAGCCGAGGTGACCGATGCGGAAGACCTTGCCGGCGACCTTGCCGAGGCCCGCGCCCAGGGACATGTCGAAGCGCTCGAGCACGGTGCGGCGAAACGCATCGGCGTTGTGCCCCGGCGGCAGCAGCAGCGCGGTGAGCGTGCTCGACCGCGCGCGCGGATCGGCGCAGAGAATCTCGACGCCCCAGGCGGCGGCGGCGCGTCGCGTCGCCTCGGCCAGACGGTCGTGCCGGGCGAAGACGTTGCCGAGGCCCTCCTCCTCGAGCATGGCGATCGCCTCCTTGAGCCCGAACAGCAGGGTGGTCGCCGGCGTGAAGGGAAAGAAGCCGCTCTCGCCGGCGGCGATCATCGGCTGCCATTCCCAATACGCGCGCGGCAGCTTGGCGCGCTTGCTGGCGTCGAGCGCCTTGGCGGAGATGGCGTTGAAGCCGAGCCCCGGCGGCAGCATCAGCCCCTTCTGCGCGCCGGCGATGGTGACGTCGACGCCCCATTCGTCGTGGCGGAAATCGGCGATGGCGAGGGACGAGATGGTATCGACCAGCAGCAGCGCCGGATGCTTGGCGCGGTCGAGCGCGCGGCGCATCGCGACGACGTCGCTGGTGACGCCGGTCGAGGTCTCCGTGTGCACCAGCATCACCGCCTTGACGGCATGCGCCCTGTCCGCGGTGAGGCGGGCCTCGGCCTCTTCCGCGTCGACCGGATGGCGCCAATCGCCGGGGATGAACTCGACGACGAGGCCGAGGCGCTCAGCCAGCACGCGCCACAACGTGGCGAACTGGCCGGTCTCGAAGGCGAGCACGCGGTCACCCGGCGAGAGCGTGTTCACCAGGGCGGCTTCCCAGGCGCCGGTGCCAGAGGAGGGGAAGATCGCGACCGCGCCCGACGTGCGGAAGATCCGCTTCATCCCGGCGATAACGGCGATGGCGAGCGCGGCGAAATCGGGGCCGCGATGATCGATCACCGGCTGGTCGATGGCGCGCAGGATGCGGTCGGGCACATTGCTCGGCCCGGGAATCTGCAGAAAATGCCTGCCGCTTTTCGCCGTCATTCGTCTCTCCTCGCGGGGACGGGCGAATGTGCCCGGAAGAGCGTCCCTTCGCAAGGCTGGTGTTGCTGCCGCGCCGCGGTCGGCGGCGCGGTAGCGGACGCGCTAGGCGGCGCGCGCGGCGGACGATGAGGCCGCGGGCGGCTCCTCCTCGATCGCGTGCTCCGGGCGCATCCAGAAGGCGAGGATCGCGCCGACGAGCAGGAGCGCGATCGAGCCGGCGAAGGGCAGGTTCCAGTTGTCGAAGGGCAAATTCCAGTTCTTGGTGTTGTCGATGATGATGCCGAACAACCATGGCGAGGCGATGGCCGCGATCGCCGAGCCGGTGTTCATGATGCCGCTCGCCGTGCCCGAATGCTTGGGCGCGATGTCCATCGGCACCGACCAGATCGGGCCGATGGTGAGCTCGAGGCAGAAGAACGCCGCGCCGAGGCAGAGCGCGAGGACGCCGATATCCTGCACGAAGAAGATCGGCGACAGGCAGACGAGCGAGCCCAGCAGGCTGCCGACAATGACGTTCCGCCGCGCCACCGCGAGATCGCCGGTGAGCTTGAACACCCAGTCGCTGACCACGCCGCCCATGGTGTCGCCGATGACGCCGGAGAACAGCACGGCCGAGGAGAACAGCGCCGAGTTCTTGAGGTTTAGATTGTGCGCGTGCTGCAGATAGAGCGGGATCCAGCTCAGATAGAGCCAGAGCGTCCAGCCGTAGCAGAAATAGACGATGGTGGTGGGCATCATGCGCGGCACCAGGCGCCGCCACGGCACGCCGGTTTCCTGCACCCCGCCGCGATAGGGCGGCAAGGTCGCGAGCTCCTGCTCGCTGATGCCGCTGTGCTCGCTCGGCTTGTCGCGGAAATACCATACCCAGACGATGACCCAGGCGAAGCTCATCGCGCCGAGGATGACGAAAGCGGCGCGCCAGGTGGAGAAATAAAAGATAAGCCAGGCGACGATCGGCGGCGTGACGGCGTTGCCGAAGCGCGCGAAGGAATGGGTGATGCCCTGGGCGAAGCCGCGCCAGCCGGCGCGCGTCCAGCTCGACATGGCGCGCGTTGCCGTCGGAAAGGTGGCGCCTTCGCCGACGCCCAGCGCCACGCGCGCGATGATCAGGCCCCAGAAGCCGTTGGCGAGGCCGGTGAAGATGGTGGAGAGCGCCCAGATGAAGCCGCAGATGCCGAGCGTGAGCCGCGGTCCGAAGCGATCGCCGATCCAGCCGCCGACGATCTGGAAGCAGGCATAGCTCCAGCCGAAGGCAGCGAAGATCGCGCCGTAATCGGTGTTGCTGAGGCCGAGCTCGCCCTTGAAGACGAGCGCGGCGGTCGAGATGTTCACTCGGTCGACATAAGTGATCATGTACATGAGGCAGAGCAGGAACAGCACCGTGCTCGTCGCCCAATAGCCCGATCTACGCATTTCCTTCCCCACCCCAGTTGCCAAGATCCGTCGCCGCTTGAGCGGCGGTTGCCCGAAACATAGCCGATCGCCGGATCGCCGCCACCGCGGCGATGCGGCATGCGCGAATGGCGGGCGTGCCGATGACGCGTTGCCGGCGCCGACATGCCCTCTTCTGCAGCGATGCGCTCCTGTATCGTCCCATCAGTCGCAGGGTGCGAAGGCCAAGGCGGCGCCCTCGTTGTCATTCGCGCGTAGGCGCGCTTCGATCGCCATGATCACGACGTCGCGCTTGTTCTTCAGGTGGATTTCGAGAATTCGGCGCAGCCGCGCGCCATCGCGGCGCTCGAGCGCCTCGAGAATTTGCCCGTGCTCGACGATCGCCTTGTCCCAGCGCTCCTGCGTCAGGTTGGCGAAGTACCGCGCGCGCCGCACGCGCGCATTGAGCGCGCCGTAGCTCGCCTGCAGCACGGGATTGCCCGCCGCTCGGTTGATGCCGTGGTGGATGGCCTGGTTGCAGCGGAAATACTCGCCGCGATCGGCGCGGTTGTAATGCAGCAGCATCTCGAAATGCAGCGCGCGGATTTCCGCGAACTGCTCGTTCGCGATGCGCGTGCAGGCCAGCTCGCCCGACAACCCTTCGAGCGGACCAAGCACTTCAAACACGTGGTCGATCTCGGCGATGCTGATCGGCGTCACCACGGCGCCGCGGTTGGGCAGCAACTCGGCCAGCCCCTCGGCAGCGAGCACCTTGAGGGCCTCGCGCAACGGCGTGCGCGAGACTTGCAGCTGCTCGCACAGGACGCGCTCGTTGAGGCGAGCGCCCGGCGGGATCAGCCCTTCGACGATGAGGTCGCGCAGACGCGTCGTCACCGCCGTATGGAGGTTGGTTCGATTGATCGCGAGGGCACCCGATGCAGTCATCTCAGGCCTTTTTGCATTTAAGATACGATAACCAGCACGATAGGCCTTGTCACACCCATTCTTTGCGAATTGCGTATAAAGCATCTTCATCAATGCAGTAGCGCGTCTATGATCGATGTTCTCCGATGGTTCTTCTTGACATTGTCGCGGCCATATTGCATGCAAAATGCAAATCACACCATGGCAGCGCATACAGGAGGCGGTCGATGCTGAAGCTCACGGGCAGTCCGAGCGGCCGGCACTTCTTGCAGATTCCCGGTCCAACCAACGTCCCAGACCGCGTCCTGCGCGCGATCGACAATCCCACCATCGATCATCGCGGACCGCAATTCGGCGCGCTCGGCCGCAAGGTGCTGGCGGAGATCAAGCTGATCTTCAAGACCAAGGGCCCGGTGGTGATCTACCCGGCCTCGGGCACCGGCGCCTGGGAAGCGGCGCTGGTCAACACGCTGTCGCCCGGCGATCGCGTCCTCATGTTCGAGACCGGCCACTTCGCGACCCTGTGGCGCGAGATGGCGGGCAGGCTCGGCCTCGAGGTCGAGTTCGTGCCGGGCGACTGGCGCCATGGCGTCGACCCGCTGGCGGTGGAGGCGATGCTCGCGCAGGATAGCGGTCGGTCGATCAAAGCCGTGATGGCCGTCCACAACGAGACCTCGACCGGCGTGACCAGCCGCATCGGCGACATCCGCAAGGCGATCGACCGCACGCGCCACCCGGCGCTCTTCATGGTCGACACGATCTCGTCGCTCGCCTCCATCGACTACCGGCATGACGAGTGGGGCGTCGACGTCACCGTCGCCGGCTCGCAGAAGGGGCTGATGCTGCCGCCGGGGCTGTCGTTCAATGCCATCAGCGACAAGGCGCTCGCGGCGCACAAGACAGCGCGTCTGCCGCGGAGCTATTGGGATTGGAGCGCGATGCTCGCGGCGAACCAGACCGGCTTCTTCCCCTACACACCCGCCACCAACCTGCTCTACGGCCTCAACGAGGCGATCGAGATGCTGCTGGAGGAGGGGCTCGACAACGTCTTCGCCCGCCACGACCGCCATGCCGAGGCGACGCGCCGCGCCGTGCGGGGCTGGGGCCTCGAGATTCTCTGTCTCAATCCGGCCGAGTATTCGAGCGCGCTGACCGCGGTGATGATGCCTCCGGGCGGCAACGCCGACGCGCTGCGCAAGATCGTGCTCGACAAGTTCGATATGTCGCTGGGCGCCGGCTTGAGCAAGCTCGCCGGCAAGGTCTTCCGCATCGGCCATCTCGGCAGCTTCAACGACCTGATGCTGATGGGGACGCTGGCCGGCGTCGAGATGGGGCTGAGCCTCGTGGGCGCGCCGCATCACAAGGGTGGCGCGCAGGCGGCGATCGACTATCTTGCCGAAGCCGCGGGTCGGCCCGACATAACTGTGGGGCCGAAGCGCTCGGCCGCGTAGCCGCCGCTACAGGGCGCCGCGGCGCAAGTCTCAAGGCGGGAGGGGAGCCTCTGGCCGATAAGCAGGGAGGATAAAGTCATGGCTCACTGGCTGAGGTTCGAGCGCGCAGGAAAAGCCGGTTTCGGCACCCTCAAGGACGGCGTCATCACCGTTCACGCCGGCGACATGCTCGGCGACAGCCGGCCGACGGGCGAGACCGTGAAGTTCGCGGAGGTGCGCCTGCGCACGCCCTGCGATCCGAGCAAGATGATCTGCCTGTGGAACAACTTCCACCAGCTTGCCGCCAAGAACAATTTCCAGGTCCCCGACGAGCCGCTCTATTTCCTCAAGGCGGCCAATGCCTATCACCCGCACGGCGCGCCGATCGTGCGGCCGAAATCCTACGACGGCCGCATCGTCTATGAGGGCGAGCTCGGCATCGTCATCGGCAAGAAGTGCTCGATGGTGAGCGAGGCGGAAGCCAAGGACTACATCTTCGGCTACACCTGTGTGAACGACGTCACCGCCGTCGATTTGCTCAAGAAGAACCCGACCTTCGATCAGTGGGTGCGTGCGAAGAGCTTCGATACCTTCGGCGTCCTCGGCCCGACGATCGCCACCGGCCTCGATCCGATGAGCTTGCGCGTCCGCACCGTGCTCAACGGCAAGGAAGTGCAGAACTATCCGGTCGCCGACATGTTCTTCCCGCCCTACAAGCTGGTGGCGGCCCTGTCGCGCGACATGACGCTGATGCCGGGCGACGTCATCGCCTGCGGCACCTCGCTCGGCGCCGGCCCGATGTACAACGCGGAGAACGACATCGACATCGTCATCGACGGCGTCGGCACGCTGAGCAA
>DASWFH010000055.1:0-5561 GCA_036394355.1 Allostellaceae bacterium
GGCTACACGCTCGACGAGCTCAAGAACGAGATCACGCGCGTGACGCCGGCGAGCTTCGAGCCGACGATCGACTACGTCGTCACCAAGATGCCGCGCTTCACCTTCGAGAAATTCCCGGGCACCGAGCCCATCCTGTCGACCTCGATGAAATCCGTGGGCGAGGCGATGTCGATCGGCCGCTCCTTCGCCGAGTCGGTGCAGAAGGCGCTGCGCTCGACGGAAACCGGCCTCACCGGCTTCAACGAGGTCGAGATCCCCGGCGCTGCCGGCGGCGACAAGGATGCGGTCCGCGCCGCGCTGGCGCGGCCGACGCCCGACCGCCTGCTCGTCATCGCGCAGGCCTATCGCCACGGCCTCACCACCGCGGAGATCCACGCCGCTTGCAAATACGACCCGTGGTTCCTCGAGGAGATCCGCCACATCGTCGCGGCGGAGGAGCAGGTGCGCGCGCGGGGCCGCCTGGACCTGCCAGCGGTCTCGGCGGCCGAACTGCTGCGGCTGAAGCGCCTGGGCTTTTCCGACGCGCGGCTGGCCGAGCTCACGGGCATGGAAGAGGCCGAGATCGCCGCACGGCGGGCCGTGCTCGGCGTCCACCCGGTCTATAAGCGCATCGACACCTGCGCCGCCGAGTTCCCCTCGCTCACCCCCTACATGTATTCGACATACGAGGGCGACGGCGTCACCGCGCCCGAGTGCGAGGCAGATCCCTCCGACCGCCGCAAGGTGGTGATCCTCGGCGGCGGACCCAACCGCATCGGCCAGGGCATCGAGTTCGACTATTGCTGCGTCCATGCCGCCTACAGCCTCAAGGAGGCGGGCATCGAGACCATCATGGTCAACTGCAACCCCGAGACCGTCTCGACCGATTACGACACCTCCGACCGGCTTTATTTCGAGCCGCTGACGGCGGAGGACGTGATCGAGCTGGTGCGCGTCGAGGAGCGGCGCGGCACGGTGCTCGGCGTCATCGTCCAGCTCGGCGGGCAGACGCCGCTCAAACTCGCCGCCGCGCTCGAAGCGGCAAAGATCCCCATCCTCGGCACTTCGCCCGACGCCATCGATCTCGCCGAGGATCGCCGCCGCTTCCAGGAGCTGCTGCAGCGGCTCGAGCTCAAGCAGCCCGACAACGGCACCGCCTATTCCGCCGCGGACGCCGACAAGGTCGCGGCGCGCATCGGCTATCCCGTGGTGATCCGCCCCTCTTACGTGCTGGGCGGCCGCGCGATGGAGATCGTGCATGGGCCTGCGGCGCTGGCCCGCTATATGAGCAACGCGGTCAAGGTCTCCGGCAAGAACCCGGTGCTGATCGACCGCTACCTCCAGGATGCAATCGAGGTCGATGTCGACGCGCTCGCCGACGGCGAGGACGTCGCCATCGCCGGCATCATGGAGCATATCGAGGAGGCGGGCATCCATTCAGGCGACAGCGCCTGCTCGCTGCCGCCCCACTCGCTGCCCGCCGCCGTCATCGCCGACATCGAGAGGCAGACCGCGGCGCTCGCCAAGGGGCTTGGCGTGGTCGGGCTGATGAACGTGCAATACGCGGTCAAGGAAAGCACCGTCTACGTGCTCGAGGTGAACCCGCGTGCCTCGCGCACCGTGCCCTTCGTCGCCAAGGCCACGGGCGTGCCGATCGCCAAGATCGCCGCCCGCGTCATGGCCGGGGAGCGGCTGCGCGCCTTCTCGCTCGACCGTTCGCGCGTGCGGCATGTGGCGGTGAAGGAGGCGGTCTTCCCTTTCGCGCGCTTCCCGGGCGTCGATCTGATCCTCGGGCCGGAGATGAAGTCGACCGGCGAAGTGATGGGGCTCGACGTTGATTTCGGCCGCGCCTTCGCCAAGTCGCAGCTCGGCAGCGGCGTCGAACTGCCGCTTCAGGGCACGGTCTTCGTCTCCGTGCGCGATCGCGACAAGCCGGCCATGGTCGAGCCGTGCCGACGCCTGATCGAGATGGACTTCCGCCTCATCGCCACCCGCGGCACGGCCGAGCTCCTGCGCCAGGAGGGACTGTCGGTCGAAATCATCAATAAGGTGCTCGAAGGCCGGCCGCATATCGTCGACCGCATGCTGTCTGGGGGCGTGCAGCTGCTGTTCAACACCACCGAGGGCGCGCAGGCGATCGCCGACAGCTTCAGCCTGCGCCGCACCGCGCTCACCAATACCATCCCCTACTACACCACCGTCGCCGGGGCGCGCGCCGCTGTCCAAGCGATCGCCGCGCTCAAATCCGGCAGCCTTGAAGTCGCCTCGCTTCAGTCCTATTTTGTGGGGTCGTTCTAGGCGCCCCGGCCCGACAGGGCCGGGCGGGGACGTATTTGTCGCTCTGGAATGACTCTAGCCTTCTGAGGGTACGAAGCTTCTTCCGATGACGAAGATCCCGATGACCGCGACCGGCTACACCCGGCTGCAGGATGAGCTGAAGCGGCTCAAGACCATCGACCGGCCCGCTGTGATCCGCGCGATTGCGGAGGCGCGGGAGAATGGCGATCTGTCGGAGAACGCGGAGTACCACGCCGCGCGCGAGCGTCAGAGCTTTATTGAGGGCCGCGTCCTCGAGCTCGAGGACAAGATCGCGCGCGCCGAGGTGATCGACGTGTCCAAGCTGTCCGGCAAGATCGTCAAGTTCGGTGCCACCGTGACCCTGGCCGACGAGGAGACCGACGAGAAAGTGGTCTACCAGATCGTCGGCGAGGACGAGGCCGACATCAGCCAGCGGCGGCTGTCGGTGACCTCGCCGCTCGCCCGCGCCCTCATCGGCAAGAACATCGGCGACAGCGTCGAGGTGTCGACGCCACGCGGCGCCCGCTCCTACGAAGTGGTCAAGGTCGCGTTTCGCTGAACCGTTGATCGCGCGCAGCGATCAGGCCGGAAAGCTCCCGCATATCGCTGAAGACGAGATCGGCGCCGGCTGCAAGGAGCCGCGCATCATGGCCGGGGCGGCAATGGCTGCCGCCTGCGAAGCCGAGCGCCGTCATGCCCGCCGCCTTCGCCGCGGCGATGCCGGGCGCGCTGTCCTCGATGGCGATCGAGCGCCGGGGCGACGCGCCCATCTTCGCGGCGGCATAGAGAAAGATGTCGGGCGCGGGCTTGCCGCGCGCCACCAGCGCCGTGCTGAAGAGCGCCGCCGGCGAGAACCAGCGCAGCAGATCCGTCCGGCGCAGCTTCCACAGGAGATCGTCCGGCAGGCTGCTCGACGCCACGCATTTGCCCATCGCCAGCCGCGGCAGCACCGTCTCGAGGCCGGCAATGGCGTTGAGCTCGCGCTCGAACAGCTCGAGCGCGCGGCGCTTCATCGCCGCGTCGAAATCGTCCGGCAGCGCGCCGCCGATCGCCGCGGCGAGGGCGGCGTACATGTCCCGGTTGCTCACGCCGGTGAAACGCTCGGCGATGCTCGCGGCGGCAATGACGTGGCCGAAGGCGGCCAAAGTGTCGACGACGGCCCGGCAGGCGATCACCTCGCTGTCGACCAGCACGCCGTCGCAATCGAAGATGACGAGGTCGATGCCGGGGTGCGCCGCGCGACTATTCCTTGGCATCGACGTCGATGGGCACGCCGGGATCGTATTTGGATGCGCGGATGGCGAGCGACGAGCGCACATGCGCGACATTGGGCGCCGCGGTCAGCTTGGTGGTGAGGAACCGCTGGTAGCTGTCCCAGTCGATGGCGACGATCTTGAGCAGGAAGTCGGTCTCGCCGGCGAGCATGTGCGCCTCGCGCACCTCGGGCCAGGTGAGCGCCAGGGTTTCGAACGCCTTCAGGTCCGGCTCGGCCTGGCTCGACAGCCCGACCTGGGCGAAGACGGTGACGCCGAAGCCCAGCAATTCCGAATTGATGTCGGCATGATATCCGCGGATGAAGCCGGCCTCCTCGAGCGCGCGCACGCGCCGCAGGCAAGGCGGCGCCGAGATGCCCGCGCGCTTGGCGAGATCGACATTGGTCATGCGGCCACTGGCCTGCAGGTCACGCAGGATGCGTCGATCGATCTTGTCGAGCTTGATGCGGCGCATCGTCGGATCTCTGAGGAAAATCGGCGGAGGGCGGCATGGTATTACACGGTAATAATATTGCAAGTTACGCTGGCGGCGGCAACGCGCTTGCAAGCCCGCGGGGCCGCGGTTAACACCGGGCGGCGCTTCGATTGGGGCGAGCGATGGCAAGCACAGGCCCCACCGTGTGGGTGGTGCATGACGGCAAGATCGGCATGGCCAACCAGGTGATCGGCCTCGCCGAGGCGGTGGGCTTTCCCTTTGCCGAGAAGCGGCTCGACATCCGAGCGCCGTGGCGCCATCTGGCGCCGCAGCTCTGGCTGCGGCCGCTGGCGGCGCTCGGACCGGCGGGCGACCGGCTGCAGCCGCCCTGGCCCGATCTGCTCATCGCCTGCGGCCGCCTGGCGGCCGCGCCGGCGCTCGCCGCCAAGCGCGCCAGCGGCGGCCGCGTCTTCTGGGTGCAGGTCCAGGACCCGCGTTTCGCCCGCCGCGAGGTCGATCTGATGGTGGTGCCCGAGCACGATCCGGCGCGCGGCGACAATGTCTTCCCCACCATGGGCGCCGTGCACCGCGTCACCGCGGCGCGGCTCGCGGAGGGCGCAAGGCGCCTCGGGCCGCAGCTCGCCGGCCTGCCGCGGCCGCTGCTCGCGGTGCTGATCGGCGGCGACAACCGCGTCTACCGGCTCAGTGAATCGCGCTTCGCCGCGTTCGTCGATCAGCTTGCCGCGCTCGCGCGCGCGGGCTTCGGCATCGCCGTGACACCCTCGCGCCGCACGGGACCGGCGGCCGAGCAGCTGCTGCGCGATCGGCTTGCCGGCCTGCCCGTCTTCATCTGGGATGGCGCCGGCGACAATCCTTATTTCGGCCTGCTCGGGCTGGCGGACGCCGTGCTGGTGACCGCGGATTCGGTATCGATGGTGAGCGAGGCCGCCGCCACCGGGAAGCCGGTCCATGTCATCGATCTCGACGGCGGCTCCGCCAAGTTCGCACGCTTTCACGCGGCCATGCGCGCCGCCGGCGTGACGCGCCCGTTCGCCGGCACGATCGAGGATTGGCGCTACGCGCCACCCGACGACACCGCGCGGGCGGCCGCCGAGATCCGGCGCCTTCTGGCGACGCGCCTCGCCGAGGTTGCCTAGATGAGCCGCGGCCTGGCCGCCTATACTGCGGTCCTGGCGCTGGCGGCGGCGATATTTCTGCTCTTTCCCGGCATCGATCTGTGGGCGAGCGGGCTGTTCTATCGCCCGGAGAGCCGGTTCTTCCTCGCCGACTGGGCGCCGGTGCGCGGCATCTACCGCGGCGTGCCCTATATCGTCGAGCTCGTCTCTATCGGCGTGCCGGCGCTGTTTCTCCTCTCATTGCTGCGCGGGCGGAGCTTCGGACAGCTCGATCTCCGCGCCGCCGCCTTCCTGCTGCTGTCGCTCGCGCTCGGGCCCGGGCTGCTGGTCAACGCCGTGCTCAAGGACCATTGGGGCCGCGCCCGCCCGGCGCAGGTAGCGGAATTCGCGGGAGCGCAGCATTTCACACCGGCCCTCACTCCCGCCGACCAATGCGCCCGCAACTGCTCTTTCCCCGCC
>DASWFH010000056.1:0-9493 GCA_036394355.1 Allostellaceae bacterium
CGGCGCCTGGGCGCGCGCTCGAGGGCGTCGCGGTGCGGCTCGACGCCGAGCCGGTGGCGTGAGCTAGGAGCCGGCCGCGACCGTCCAGGGCAAGGTCTTCATGAAGGCGGCGATGCGGCCGCCGGGATCGAAGGTCTTGGGTGTCGTGAAGCGGTATTCGAGCGCCCAGCGGCTGCCGACATAGCAGAAGAGATAGACCTCGGCGTGGAGCGCCTGGCGCTGGCCGCCGAAGACGTCATCGTAATCGAACTCGGCCGCCTTGCCGCGGTGAGACGCCCCGCCTTGGACCAGCGAGACGTCTTTTTCCTGCAGCAGTTTCGCGCTCGGGTGCAGGTTGTAGATTTCCCGCTTCCGGCGGTCGACTTCGCTTTCGCAGGAGATCGCGCGCGCGGCCGGCAGATCGGCGGGCGTGCCGACCGGCACGAGTGGCGGCGCGGGGTCGATATAGACGGTGGCGGCGATCCCGCCGGACGGGGCCGGCATGAAGTAGTAGGCGCTTACGTCCTGTGTCTTGCTGTCGTATCGCAGCAGCGTGACGCGCCGGAAATCGCCGACCGCGGCGGGAAAGCTCATGCCGGACGCGGCATGGGTATAGGGGCCGTCGGCCGGGATCGTCTCCGGCTTCGCCAGATGCCGCGGCGCCGAACTGCAGGCAACCAGGGCCAGACACAGGCAGCCGATCAGCGGGATCGCGAGCGCCTTCATTGTCCTGTCCTCGGCAAGAATGCTGCGCACGTCGGCAAGGATAGAGCGAGAACCGTTAACAACTGTTGTGACGAGGGACGGCGTGCCGATCCGCTCGCCGTTGCCCCGCCTGGCGGCATCGATAGAATTCGCCTAAAATTTTAAGCAAAATCTGCAAGGCCATGAGACAGCTAGGGTATGTTCTGGGCTGTTCAGGGAGCCCAAAAACATGTGTCCGGCGGATGGCGATACCTCTGACAAGCCGGCCGGGGAGAGCGAGCCCGCGGCCGCGGCCGAGCAGCGCCGCCACGAGCGCCGCCGCGGCCTCTGGTCGGTGCAGCTCGAAACCACGTCAGGGCGCCGCCTCGACTGCATCCTCTTCGATATCTCCGCGGGCGGCGCCAAGCTCAGGCTCGACGAGCCTGTCGCCGTCGGTGAAGTCATCACCCTCATCAGCGAGCGCTTCGGCAAGCGCGGCGCGCGTGTCGCCTGGACCGCGCCGCGGCGTGCCGGGCTGACCTTCCTGTCCGAGGCGGGGGCGACGGCGGCGGCGAGCGTTGATCCGGAATTTCTGCGCAGCCGCGCCGAGCTCCTGCGCGGGCTGGCGGAGGCCGGCGAATCCGGTATCAGGTTGGCGCGGCTAGCGGAGGCGTTCGAGAGGAAAGCCAAGGCGATCGAGAAGCGGCGGCTCGCGCCGCCGCTGACGATCCGAAAGGACCGGCGCCCGGCGCCGGTCGATCAATAGGATTTGTCTTCGGAGAAGGCCTTGTAGGCCATGATGGTGAAGGTGTCCTTGATCCCCGGCAGCGTCTGCAAATGCTCCACCACGAAATGGCCGATATCCATCTCGGGCGGCAGATAGCACTTCATCAGCAGATCGTACTGGCCGGAAACGGAATAGACTTCCGACACCTGCTCCACCGTCTCGACCGCTTCCTCGGCGACCTTGTAGGCCTTGCCGAGGTCGCATTTGACCATCACGAAGATCGTCTTCATCAGGGTTGCGCCTCTTGAGGCTCCGCAGGCCCTAGCCGCGCGCCACCTTGATCGAGCGGGCGAGGAAAGCGGGCAGATGGTCGCCGAAGCCGACGATGCGGCCGTCGTCATCGCGCTCGCGCTGCGGCTCGCCCGCGCGTCGCGCCGGCAGCGGCATGACCTTGCCGTCGGGATCCATGGTGATCGGCGGCAGCGCTTCGCGCGGCGGCGCATGTCGCTGCCGTTGCCGCGGCTCACGCGGCGGCCGCGGCGCCGGGCGCCCTTCGGTCGCTTGCTGCGGCTCCCGCGGCGGCGGCGCCGGGCGCCGGGCGGGACGTGCTTCGGCCGCTTGGCGCGGCGGGCGCCCGTCGCGGCGCTGCTCGCGGCCGCGACCATCGCCGCGGCCACGCTGGCGGTTGCGCGGACCGCGGCGCCGGCTGTCGCCTTCCTCCTCGGAAAGCTCGGCCGTGCCGATGCCGTCGATGGTGATGACCGGGATGTCCTTGCCGATCAGCTGGGTGATCGCCTGGACGAAGCGGCCGTCCTCGGGGGTGGCGATGGTGAAGGCGCGGCCCTCGCGCCCGGCACGGCCGGTGCGGCCGATGCGGTGGACATAGTCCTCGGCATGGATCGGCACGTCGAAATTGAAGACATGCGACATGCCCTGGACGTCGAGGCCGCGCGCCGCCACGTCGCTGGCGACCAGGAGGCGGATCTCGCCGTCCCTGAAGCGCTCGAGCGTCTCGGTGCGCTTCGACTGCGGCATGTCGCCGTGGAGCGCCGCGACGTTGAGGCCGTGGCGCGCCAGCGAGCGGTGCAGGATGTCGACGTCGCGCTTGCGGTTGCAGAAGATGATCGCGTTCTTGACGTCCTCGCTGAGGATGAGCCGCCGCAGCGCTTCGCGCTTGTCGTCGGGGTCGACGGTGACGAGATGCTGGGTGACCAGCGCTGCCGGCGAGGCGGGCGGCGCCACCGAGATTTCCTTCGGGTTCATCAGGAAGGCGTCGGCGAGGCGGCGGATCTCCGGCGGCATCGTCGCGGAGAAGAAGAGCGTCTGGCGGATGCGCGGCAGGAATCCGACGATGCGCTCGACATCGGGGATGAAGCCCATGTCGAGCATGCGGTCGGCCTCGTCGATCACCAGGATCTTGACGTCCGAGAGCAGGATCTTTCCGCGCTCGAAGAGATCGAGCATGCGACCCGGCGTGGCGATCAGCACGTCGACGCCGCGGTCGAGCTTGCGCTCCTGGTCGGAGAAGCTCTCGCCGCCGATGAGCAGCGCCATGCTGAGCTTGTGATGCTTGCCGTAGGTCTCGAAGGCGTTCGAGACCTGGGCGGCGAGCTCGCGCGTGGGCTCCAGGATGAGCGAGCGCGGCATGCGCGCGCGAGCGCGGCCGGCGGCAAGGATGTCGATCATCGGGAGGGTGAAGCCGGCAGTCTTTCCCGTGCCGGTTTGAGCGCAGCCGAGCACGTCGCGCCCGGTCAACACATAGGGGATGGCCTGTTCCTGGATCGGGGTTGGGGTCGTGTAGCCTGCATCGGCTACCGCCTGAAGAACCTCCGGAGAGAGGCCTAGATCAGCAAAACTCATCGAGTAGGATACTTTGTCTCTTGCGTTTGTGACTTTCGATATCGCTCTTTAATTGGGGCTGCGGGAACGAAAGTCAAATTATTTCGCGTCGGGCGATCCGGTTGGCCCGCCAAACCGGACCCACTACTGTCACCGAAGTGGTTAACAAACGCACAAGAGAGCGCCAATGGCCGAAAAAATCCCGCTCGTGCTGCTGCCCGGGCTGCTATGCGACGCGGCGCTGTGGGCGCCTCAAGTGGCGGCCCTCTCGGACATCGCCGCTCCCTGGGTCGCCGATCTCTCGCCTGACGATTCGCTGGCGGCCATGGCGCGGCGCGTGCTGTCCGTGGCGCCGGCGCGCTTTGCCCTCGCGGGCTTGTCGATGGGAGGATATCTCGCCCAGGAGATCATGCGCCAATCCCGGCAACGGGTGACGCGGCTGGCGCTGCTGGACACCTCCGCCCGCGCCGACACGCCGGAGCGCGCAGCGCAGCGCCGCGGCTTCATCGAGCTGGCGCAGAAGGGGCAGTTCAAGGGCATCACCCCGCGCATGCTGCCCGTCTATCTCCATCCCGACCATCTCCGGGACGCGACGATCACCGGCACCGTCCTCGCCATGGCCGAGCGCATCGGCAAGGAGGGCTATCTGCGCCAGCAGCAGGCGATCATGAACCGGCCCGACGGGCGCGTGGACCTGAAACGCATCAAGGTTCCGACTCTGGTGCTGTGCGGGCGCGAGGACCAGGCGACGCCTTACGAGCTCAATGCCGAGATCGCGTCCCTCATTCCCGGCGCGAGCTTCGTCGCCATCGAGCGCTGCGGCCACATCTCGACGCTGGAGCAGCCCGCCGAGGTCAATGCGGCGATGCGGCGCTGGCTCACCGCGTGAGCTGCGCCACGAGCCCTCAGTGGTGATGGTGGTGATGCGCCGGCGCGTCCGCGGGCATGGCGTTCATCATGCGCAGCATGCCGAAGCCGCCGGTGCGTGCGGCGCGCCACACCAGCGCCGCGGCAAGACCGAGGAACAGGATGTTGAGGTAGGTGGTGTAGTTCCAGGCGACCGCTGAAACGACGACCCTGGCCTGGTGCTCGTGCGGCACCAGCCCTACCGCTGCGAAGATCAGCTCGACCACGAGCGCGGCGAGCGCCATCGCGACGGTGAAGGTGACGAAGAGGAATGCCGCCATGCGCAGCCCGTAATAGCGGCGGTAGATGTCGAGGATCGGCAGGATGATGAGGTCGGCGAAGATGAACGCGATAACGCCGCCGAAGCTCGCCCCGCCGTTCCACAACACTGCCGCCAGCGGCACGTTGCCGACCGAGCAGACGAACGAGATCACCGCGACGAGGGGCCCGATCACCGGTCCGGTGATCGTCGCGACGAGCGGGTGGTCGGCGAAAAACAACGTCGCCCAGAAATCCGCCGGGACCCACGCCGCAAGCGCACCCGAGAGCAGGATGCCGCCGACGATATCGAGCCACACGGCCGCCCAGTCCATCACGAAATAATGGCTGATCGCGGTGCAGCCTGGGGGCGAGAGGATGCGGGCGAGCAGCGAGCCGCCGGCCTTCACCGACATGTCCATGGCGGCATGGCCCTCCATGCGGCCAGCGACGCCCTTCTCGGCCTGCGCTTTCGCCTCCGCGAGCAGGCGCGGCGTGAGGAAGAGGCGGAAGAGCAGGACAATGATGACGATCATCAGCAGCCCGCCCGCCAACTCGGCGAGCGCGAACTGCCAGCCCATGAGAACGATGAGAATGATGCCCAGCTCGATCACCAGGTTGGTCGAGGCGATCTCGAAGGCCATGGCGGCGGTGAAATGGGCGCCCTTTGTGAAGATCGCGCGCGCCAGAGCCACGGCGGCGTAGGAGCAGGAGGAGGACGCGGCGCCGAGCAGGGTGGCGCGGACGATCGAGCGCGGGCTATCGTCGGGCAGGAGCCGGCTCATCTCGGCATGCGAGACGACCGCCTGCACCACGGCCGAGAGGGCGAAGCCGAGGATCAGCGCCCACAGGATCTCCCAGCCCATGGCGAAGGCCATGGCGAGGGCGTGCAGCAGGGCGGCGCCGATGGTCATCCCCCTCAGAACTCCTTCCGCGCGCCGGCGAAGAAGGCGCGGCGTGGACCGAATTGCGGCGCGCCCACGCTGACGCCGGTGCCGTCGCGGATCTTGTAGACCTCGTCGAGCACGTTGATCACGTCGAAGCGGAGCTCGAGCACGCCCGCCTTGGGAAGATCGAACCGGCGAGAGACGCCGAAATTCACCTGCTCCCACGACGGCAGGCTCTTGCCGTTGGGCACTCCGGCGCTGTCCGCGCGGAAGCCGCTGCCGGCGAGCATGTCGACGCTGAGCCGCGTGCCGCGCCACAGATAGGAGACGCCGCCCGACGCCGTCATGATCTGGCTGTGATCGGTCTGGAAGGTGTGCGTGTTGAGATAGTCGAGCTCCTCCTGGCTGAAATGGAACTGCGCCGAGGCAATGCCCTTGGCTTTCTGATAGGCGAGGGCGACGTTGCCGTAGAGCGTGACGTTGCCGCTGGTATAGCTCGTGGTCAGCTCGACCCCGAGATTGTGCCCCATATGGTAATTGAACGGCGTGAAGATGATGGGTGCTCCGAACTGCCCGATATCGATCAGGTTGCGCGCGTATTTGTAATAGGCGTCGATGCCGGCGGTGAGCCCGTCCCGGATTTTCTGCGACACGCCGACATCGAAATAGTGGTCGCGCTCGGCCTTGACCGGCGAATTCTGTGTTACTTCCGGCGCGGCGCTGGTGCCCGAAAGCTTGCCGATGGTGGTGACCGAGAGCAGCTCGAAGGGCGGCGGCGAGAAATAGCTGGCATAGCCGGCGTGGACGGTGGTGGATGGCGTCGCCCGCCATACCGCGTTGACGCGCGGGCTGATCTGGTTCTCGTTGATGAGCGTGTTGACCACGTCGAAGCGGCCGCCGTAATTGAGGGTGAACGCCGGCGTGATCCGCCACTCGTCCTGCAGATAGAGGCTGTAGGTCCAGCCGGTCTTGGCGCCGTTGTCGGCAATCGAGCAGAGCCCGCTCCCGACCGCTGCGCCGCCGCCACAGCTCGTCACCGGCAGCACGAGCGACGTCGTCTCGGAGGTGGAGCGCTCGCCGGTGATGACAGCGCCTGAGCGGACCGTGTGGTCGGCAGTGAGTCGGTAGCTGCTCTCGGCCTGGAGGCCGGTGGCGATGCTCCGCCGATAGGCGTTCTGGGCAATGCCGTTGAACACGAGATCGCCGACCGGGTCAGGCTCGAAGGCCACGGTGCTGTAGCGGCTGAACGCCGAGACCTGGACATCGAGGGCCGCCGATGTCTTGAGGTAGGAGGCGATTGCGTAGTGGCTGATCTCGCGCTGGGTCTCGTTGAGGTCGGCAGAATTGAAGCCGCCGACGCCGGGCACGGCGAAATTCGGCGTCTGCCCGGGGATGTTCGGGATCTCGAACCGGCCGCGGAAGGTGCCGAGGATAAGGCTCGCCTTGCGCGTGGCGTCGATGATGTCCTCGACATAGGCGAAGCCGTGGCCCTGCTGCGTCTCGTCGTGGATCGGGTTGTAGGAGGGCGTTGGGTTCTCGATGCCGATGCCGTTCTGCAGGTAGTCGCCGCTGACGAAGTAGTTGACCCCGCCGATCGACCCGCCGGCGACCGCACTGGGCTGCAGCCAGCCATGGCTGCCGCCGTATAGGCCGACATAGCCGCCGGTGTCGTAGGCGCCGCTCTTGGTCTGGATATCGATGATCCCCGCGGTCCGCAGCCCGTACTGCGCCGGCAGCGCGCCGGTGATGAGGTCGACGGAGCCGGCGAAACGCGGCGAGAGGGTCTGGCCGAAGAAGCTCACGCCCTCCGGCAGGATGATGCCGTTGATGCGGAATTGCAGATTCGCCATCTCGTTGCGGATGTGGAGCTGCCCGAAAGCCTCCTGCGACACGCCCGGCGCCTGCAGCACGACTTGGCTGAGCGGGCTGTTGTCGCCGCCCGGCTGGCGTTCGATCGCCGCCTCGGGGATGGCGTAGGTCGAGGCACCGATGCGGGGCTCGATCTCCTCGCGCGCGGCATCCAGGCGTCGCGCGGTGACGGCGATGGTGTCGAGGGTCGGCACCGGCTGCGACGCGGCGTCCGGCGTGTCCTCGGCGCCCGGCGGCGCGGCGGCTGCCGCCGCCAGGAAAGACGCGGCGCTGAAACCAGCGAGCGCGGCGAGAAGGCGTCGGCGGCGCCGGGCCCGGCTAGACAGCCGAGGCCCGCGTCGTCCGCCCATCCACCGGCTCCACCATGACGGCGGTGAGATGGGCCGGTCGGCCCCGCATGGCGATGAAGTCCCCCCGCATCCCCTCTAACGCGGCGAGCGTATCACAGGCGCTCTCATATCGCCTATTCGCCTTGCGCCGCGGTGGAACGAATGGCCCTGCCGCCATCGTTTTCATCGGATGCAGCAATGGAGGAAACCACGATACTGCGTTTGGCGAGTGCCGCGGCGCTGATGCCGACCGTCGCCGGACCGGCCGGCATTCGTCGGCGGCGCCGGTCCTGCTGCCCCCTTAGCGAGGCCCTATGGAGGAAATGACGATGCTGCTGCGCGTGCTCGGGGTTGCGGTGCTGTCCTTGCTGGCGGCCGGCCCGGTCTTTGCCGCCGATGCGGGTTGCCAGGATCAGGTCGACGCGGTGAAGGGCATGCTCTCGGAGCATCCGGAGGCTGCGGCGGAAGCCTCGCTGCGCGTCAAGGTCAACGAAGCGCAGCGGCTCTGCAGCGCCAACAAGGACAGAGAATCGCAAGACCTCTCGCGCCAAATTCGTGAGCAGGTCGGCCAGGCGACGGCGGGGCAGGGGACGTCGGGCGGCAACACGTCCCCAAGCACGCCCTCAACGCCGGCACCCGGCCGCTAACGGCAAGGGGACCGGCCGATGGCGGCGAAAGCCAAGCGCGCCGCCGCCAAGACCAAGCGGAGATACTGGTCGGGCGAGGTCACGGGACACAGCGATGCGCTCGACTTGACGAGCCGCGTCTTCACATGGCGCGATCCCAAGCGCATCGCCCGCTCGTTGAAGCAGTCGGCGGAGCGCAGCAGGCGGCGTAAAGCCGGCCCGTTCCAGTCGGCGATGTCGATGCTGAACTTCTACCTCAACCGCGGCGGCCGCAACCTCCCGGCCGAGCGCAAGCGCGTGCTCGACCGTGCCAAGACCGAGCTGCGCCGGCTGTTCGGGCGGGAATAGCCGCGCTAAGCGAGGCTTGTCCGAGACGCCAGGGACTGAACTGCCTTCTCACACATCCAGATCCGTGACGAACTGCGCGCGCTCCTGGATGAACTGGTAGCGCAGCTCGGGCTTCCGTCCCATCAGGCTCTCGACCAGCGCCACCGTGGTCTTGAAGTCGCGCTTGCCCTCGTCGGGCAGCGTCACGCGCAACAGCGTGCGCTTCTCCGGGTTCATCGTCGTCTCGCGCAGCTGCGCCGCCGGCATCTCGCCGAGGCCCTTGAAGCGGCTGATCTCGACCTTGCCCTTGCCGTCGAAGCTCTTGCGCAAGAGCTCGTCCTTGTGCGCGTCGTCGCGCGCGTAGAGCGTGGTGTCGCCCTGGTGCAGGCGATAGAGCGGCGGCGCGGCGAGGAAGAGGCGGCCGCCCGAGACCAGCTTCGGCATCTCGCGGAAGAAGAAGGTCATCAGCAGCGAGGCGATGTGCGCGCCATCGACATCGGCGTCGGTCATGATGATGACGCGCTCGTAGCGCAGCTTCTCCTCGGCAAAGCGCTCGCCCGAGCCGCAGCCGAGCGCCAGCAGCAGGTCGCCGATCTCCTGGTTCTGGCGCAGCTTGTCGGCGCTGGCCGAGGCGACGTTGAGGATCTTGCCGCGCAGCGGCAGGATCGCCTGGGTCTCGCGGTCGCGCGCCTGCTTGGCCGAGCCGCCGGCGCTGTCGCCCTCGACCAGGAAGATCTCGGTGCCGACGGCGCCGCCGCGCGAGCAATCGGCGAGCTTGCCGGGCAGGCGCAGCTTGCGCGTGGCGCTCTTGCGGTCGAGGTCCTTCTGGAGGCGCCGGCGCTGCCGCTCCTCGGCGCGCTCGATGACGGTGTCGAGGAGCGCCCGCGCCGCGTCGGGATCACCCGAGAGCCAGTGGTCGAAATGATCCTTGAGCGCGCCCTCGACCAGGCGCGCGGCCTCGGCCGAGGCGAGTCTCTCCTTGGTCTGGCCGTGGAATTGCGGGTTCGGGATGAAGAGCGAGAGCAGCACCACCGCGCCGGTCATCACGTCTTCCGCCGTGAC
>DASWFH010000057.1:0-3727 GCA_036394355.1 Allostellaceae bacterium
CCGATGAGGGCGAGGATGCCAAGGGTCGTGACCTCGATCGACAGCATGAGCAGCGCCAGCCGATCGAACCACGCGCGGTGATCGTCGAGCACGGCGCCGGACGCAGCGACAGCCAGGCGCGTCTTCAGCGTGGCGAGGTCGGGCGGCTGATCGAGATCGATGCGCAGGTCGATGAGGCGCGGCAGCGCCAGCTCCTCGGCGGTCAGCGCGTTGCCGAGCCAAGGCTCGACCAGCCGCGACACCGCCTCGCCGCTGAGCGGCTCGGCGCTCACCACGCCGGGCGTGATGCGCAGCAGCTGCAGCGCCGCGGCGAGCCCGCCATCGCCCTTGCCCGGGTCGGTCGGCGCGGGCGGCAGCTGCACCGTGAGCGTGCCGACGAGGCTGCGATCCCAGCGCTGCAGCGCGCCGTTGAGGACGAGCGTCCCGGCCAGCGCCAGGCCGGCGAGATAGACCATGAGCGCGATGAGCCAGGGCAGGAAGCGCCCGGAGCCGTCGCGGTTCAGCGGTATGTCGAAGCCGCGGCGGCGCATCTTATGAGACGTGCCGCTCGCGGGCGTGCACCGTCGTGAGCCCGCCCTTGTCGAGATGGAGGCGCGGATGACCGAAGCGCGTCACCAGGGCCTCGTTGTGCGTGGCGATGACGAGCGTGGTGCCCAGCTTGTTCATCTCCTCGAAGAGGCGCAGCAGCCGCAGCGCCATCTCGTCATCGACATTTCCGGTAGGCTCGTCGGCCAGCAGCAGGCTGGGGCGGCTGATCACCGCGCGGGCGATGGCGACGCGCTGCTGCTGGCCGCCGGATAGCGTCGCCGGCTTGGCATCGAGATGATCGGCGAGCCCGACCCAGCTGAGCAACTCGACGACATGCTCGCGGATCTGTGCCTCGGCGAGGCCCGAGACGCGCAGCGGCAGCGCCGCGTTGTCGAAGGCCGAGAGGTGATCGATCAGGCGAAAATCCTGGAAGACGACGCCGATGCGCCGGCGCAGGGCGGGCAGCTCGCGGCGCGGCGTGGTGGCGATGTCGCGGTCGAACAGCGAGATGAGACCGCGCGAGGGGCGTTCGGCGAGATACATGAGCTTCAAGAGCGTGCTCTTGCCGGCGCCGCTCGGGCCGGTCAGGAAGTGGAAAGAACCCGGAGGCAGCCGTATGCTGACATCGCGGAGCACCTCCGGTCCCGCGCCGTACCGCATGCCGACATTCTCGAACCGGACCAAGGAGCGCGCTCTCCGTCGCATCGCTGCGCCATTGCCGCGGCACCATGGCACGATGCGCCGGCCGGCGTCCAGACGGCTCGGACGCGCGGGTTTCTTGCCTCGCCCAGCATTGAAGTCCTATAAGGAAAGAAAGCGCCTTGGGCCTCGATGATCGTAACCTGTCCGGTCTGCTCCACCCGGTATCTGGTCGACCCGCGCGCGCTGGGCAGCGCGGGACGCTTGGTGCGCTGCGCCAACTGCTCCCATACTTGGCAGCAGGCGCCTCCCGCGGATGCGCCACGGCGCGTCGACCTGGTCGCGCGGCAGCCGGAGTTCGCGGTGCCCGCCGGCGGGCGGGTGCAACTTCCGGCGCTGTCGCCGCCGCAGCGCCGCTCCTCCGCGCTCCTCATGCCTCTGCTCGTGCTGCTCGTGCTGATCGGCGCGACCGCTGCCGGGCTGTGGTTGGCGCGCGATCAGGTGGTGGGCTATTGGCCGGGTGCGGCCGCTTACTACGCCATGCTCGGCGCTCCCGTCGCGGTGACGCAGGGCAGCGGCCTGGGCTTCGACAAGGTGACGAAGCGCTACGACACCGAAAACGGACTGCTGACGCTGGTGATCGAGGGAGAGGTGGTGAACCTCTCGCGCGTCGCCCGTGAAGTGCCGAAGCTGCGGGTCGTGCTGCAGGACATCGGCAAGCACGAGCTGCAGTCTTGGTCTTTCGCCG
This sequence comes from Allostellaceae bacterium, assembly GCA_036394355.1. Classification (GTDB taxonomy): domain Bacteria; phylum Pseudomonadota; class Alphaproteobacteria; order ATCC43930; family CGMCC-115725; genus DAHUYF01. The sequence continues at coordinate 1,916 of DASWFH010000057.1, forward strand.
TCACCGACGAGCCACTTCTGCCGGGCGGGAGTCTCCCCTTCCGCACCAGCATCGCGCAGCCGAACGCCGAAGCGACTGGTTTCGTCGTGACCTTCGATCCCGGCTCCTAGGCGCGCCGATGCCGATCGACATCAGCGCTCGATCCGCGACACCGCCTTTTTGAGCGTCTCGGCGCTGCGGCGCAGGGCCTGCTGCTCTTCCGCCGACAGGCGAGGCTCGAGACTTGCCGTGGCCCCGCGCCGGCCGACGACGCAGGGGAGCGACAATGTGACGCCGTAGGCCGCGTTGTAGCAGCCGATCGGAATGACCGCTCCCTCATCGCGCAGTACCATCTGGGCGATCCGCGCCGACGCCATGCCGATGCCATACTGGCTCGCGTTGTTGCCTTCGATGATGGTTATGTTGGCGTAGCGGACGTCCTGCTCGACACTGCGCCGGGTCCCCTCGCCGGACAGGCCGCGCTGCGCGAACACGTCCATCGCAGGAACACCGGCGACGCGCGCTCCCGACCAGACGAAGACCTCCGAGGTGCCATGCTCGCCCAGCACTTGAGCTTCGACCGAAGCCGGATCGATGGCGAGCGTCTCGGCGAGATGGACGCGGAAACGCAGGCTGTCGAGATAGGTGCCGGTGCTGAGCACGCGGTCATGGCCGGCGAGGTGGCGGGCGAGATCTGCGAGCGGGTCGGGCGGGTCGGTGACGACCAGGATCACGGCCTCGGGCGCGACGGCAACCACCTGCGGCACGATCTCGCGGTAGATCGCGGCATTGGTGTCGAGCAGCTTGAGCCGACCGGCGGGATCGCCGCGGTCCGTGGCGCCGCCGCTCTTCTCATTGACGCCCGCGGTTATCATGACGAGCGCGGCGCCGGCAAGCTCGCGGTAATCGCCGTCGCGGATCGCCACGCGCGCCGACAGCGGTGCGCCATAGCGCATGTCCGTCGCCACCGCCTTGGCGCGCGCGCGCGTCCTGTCGATGACGACGATCTCGCGCGCAACACCGCGCATGACCAGCGCGAACACGCAGGCCGAGCCCACAGCGCCCGCGCCGACGACACCGAGCTTCATCATTGTTGCCACCGGACTCCCCCTGCGCTGCAACACCACGGCGCGAGCCGCAGGCAGCTGCGGCGGGCGCGCGACCCCAAGATACGCGCTTGCCGGGAGACGGCTTGGCCCTTCCTGCGGTGACGGGCCGATTCTTGCCCGAAACGCCGGCCTTTCCTCAGAACTGCTTCAACAGCCGATCGATATAGTCACGCTCGATCTCGGGCCGGCTCCGCTCGCCGGCGCGCCTGCGCAACTCGTCGAGGATCCCCTTGGCCTTCTCGACGGCGTAATTGCTGTTGGGCCCGTCACCCATGCGCATGCGGCCGCCGTCATCGACGCCGCCATTGGCGTGGTCCTGCGCGTTCAGGCGGCCGAACGGGTCGCGCTCGGACTGGCGCTGACTCTCGCGATCACCGGGTTCGCTGCCGTCGGGCTGGCCATTGCCGGATTGCCCCATCATCTGCTCGGCCATGCTGCGCGCCGCCTGCTGCAGCTGATCGAGCGCATCCGTCTGCGGGGCGATGGCGTTGCCGGGCTGCCCGTGCTGCAGCGCGTCGGCCGCGCCGCGCATGGCGCGCTCGGCGCGGCCCAGCGACTGCGGGATGTCGCCGGACTGCTCGCCCCATTGCCGCATCAGCTCGCCGAGCTGGCGGCGCAGCGCATCCTGCTCGCCGGCCATGTCGCCATCGCCCGGCTGGCCGCCCATTTGCGGCTGACCGTTCTGGCCGGCCTGCCCCCGTTGACCCTGTCGCCCCTGCTGACC
>DASWFH010000058.1:0-7550 GCA_036394355.1 Allostellaceae bacterium
GCGTCCGGCCGAGCTCTCAGAGGCCATCCTGTCGCAATGCAGCACCATCTTCGCGCTGCGCATGAACAACGAGCGCGACCAGAAATTCGTACGCAGCATGCTGCCCGACGACGCGGCCGGCCTGCTCAATGTGCTGCCGACCTTGCGACAGCGCGAGGCGATCGTCGTCGGCGAGGGCGTGGCACATCCCATGCGCATCCGCTTCTCAGAGCTCGCGCCCAACCATCGCCCCAAAGGCGAGGCCGCCAACTTCCCCGAAGCGTGGCAGAAGGACGTCAAGGGCCGCGACTTCATCGGCAAGATCGTCGAGCGCTGGCGCCACCAGTAGCGGCGCCGGGCGGCGGCGCTATCGCGCCGCCCTGCCGTGCCCGCGCCACGTCAAGCTCACGGTGAGCGCCATGAGCACTAGCACCGCGATCACCATGGCGACGCAGCCGGGCCAGCCGGCGGCGTTCCAGGCGAAGCCCGGCAGCAAGCCGCCGGCGCTGCCGCCGATGTAATAGCAGGTGACGTAAAGCCCGACCGCCGAGGAGCGCCCTTCCTTGGCGGTGATCGCCACGAAGCCGGTGGCGATCGCCTGGCACATGAAGCCGCAGCCGGTGCTGAACGCCAGGCCGGCGATGATGGCGGGCAAGGTCGGCACTAGCGTGAGGGCGAGCCCGGCCATCCACAGCGCGATCAGTCCGATGACGAGGCGCCGGCGCCCGAAGCGCGCGACGCAGCGCCCGGTGAGCGGTGTCAGCGCCGCGCCGATGAGGTAGACGACAAAGATCGTACCCAGCTGAGCCGGCGACAAATTGAAGGGCGGCGCCGCGAGATGGAAATTGACGTAGGTGAAGGTGGCGATGAAGGCGAAGAGCACGCCGAATCCCATCGCGTAGGTGGCGACGAGCTGCGGGTCGCGCAGATGCCGCAGCATCTGCCGCGCCGAGGTCAGCATGCCATCGGCGCGGCGGAAATGACGCTCGCGCGGCATCAGGGCGGCGACCCCCGCGGCGCAGGCAAGGGTGACGACCGCCAGCGCCAGGAACGCGCCGCGCCAGCCGATGGTCTCGGCGAGGATGCCCGCGAGGAAGCGGCCAAAGAACCCACCGAAGCTGCTGGCGGAGAGATAGATGCCGGTGACGGCGGTGGCTTCGGCCGGCGGAAACTCCTCGCCGACATAGGCGACGGTGACGGCGAAGACCGGCGGCAGCAGCAGCCCCTGGACGAAGCGCCACAGCACCAGCGCGCGCAGATCCGGCGCCAATGCCACCAGGACCGTGGGCACCACCAGCGCGAACATTGCCGCGGCGATGACGCGCTTGCGGCCGAGCACGTCGGCGACGGCGCCGATGAAGGGCGCGATGAGCGCGATGGCCAGCGTCGTGGCGCTGATGGCGAGGCTGATGTCGGCGGCGCCGGCGCCGAGCTCACGGGCGAGCAGCGGCAGCACCGATTGCGGCGCGTAGAGGTCGAGGAAGGCGCAAAAGCCGGCCAGCGAAATCGCCGCGCGCCGCCGGTCGAGGCTCATGAGAGGAGACGCGCGCCCATGGCAGACATGCCCTACGCGGAAGAAGGGCCGCCCCGGAGGGCGGCCCTTCCCAGTGTCAGACAGCGGCCAGTCAGCGACCGCGACACATCGCGCTAGGCGACGGCGATCCCTGCATCGGCAGCGATCCCGGTCACGACGGTGTTCGACCGCAGTCTTTGACAATGAGACACGGGATCACCTCCTTTCCTTGGTTGCGGGACAGCGTTAAACCTAGGGCCTGCGCCCCGACAAGACAAGTGGCGTCTGCCGCGGGATTGGTGAGAGGAGAGCCTCGCCTTGGCACGAACGAGGGGAGCGGCGAGGTCGGGGGCGGGGCGTCTGGCGCTCGCCGCGCTCGCCCTGGTCATGCTCGGCGCGGTGCCCGCCGCGGCGGCGGATGTCCTCGTCTTCGCCGCGGCCAGCCTCAAGAATGCGCTCGACGACGCGACCGCCGCCTATCGGCAGCAGGGCGGCGATGTGGTCCGCATCTCCTATGCCGCAAGCTCCGCGCTGGCCAAGCAGCTCGAGAGCGGCGCTCCGGCCGACATCTTCGTCTCAGCCGACCTGGACTGGATGGACTACGCGCAGCGGCAGGGTCTCATCAACGCCGCGACGCGCAAGGACTTCCTGGCCAACCGTCTCGTGCTGGTGGCGCCGGCCTCGAGCAACGTCGCCGTCACCATCGCGCCCAACTTTCCACTGGCGGCGCTGCTCGCGGACGGGCGCCTCGCCATTGCCGATCCCGACATCGTGCCCGCCGGCAAATACGCCAAGGCGGCGCTCGAGCATTTGGGCGTGTGGCCATCGGTCGAACCGAAAGTCGCGCGCGCCGAGAATGTGCGCGCGGCGCTGTTCTACGTGGTGCGCAACGAGGCGCCGCTCGGCATCGTCTACGCGACCGACGCCGCGGCCGAGACGGGCGTCAAGATCGTCGACGTCTTCCCCGAGGAGTCGCACCCGCCGATCTGCTATCCCATCGCACTGACCGCCACGAGCAAAAGCCCGGCGGCAGCGGCGTTTCTGGCATTTCTGGAATCGCCGGCGGCGCGGCGGTTCTTCGAGGCGCAGGGTTTTCGGGTGCTGGATTAGCGGCTCGCCTCAACGGGCGGCGGGCGCGCCGCCGGTGCGAGGATTTCCGTCTCCAGAAACGAACTGCCCGGCGCCGCTGCTGTGAAGCGTCGGCGCCGGGCAATTTGGGACAGAGAAAGTCGATACGTGCGACTTAGCGCCGCTTCATCGAGCGACGCGCCTTGGTCGCGCGGCGAGCGGTCTTGCGGCCGCTGGTCTTGCGCGCGCGCTTGGTGCGGCGCGCCGTCTTGCGCATCGGCATCGCCGACGCCGCCTTCGACTTGCGGCGACGACGGCGCGTCTTCTGCGCGGTCTTGTGCTTCTTGATAGCCATCGAAAGAGTCTCCCAGAGGTTGCGTACGCTGCACAGAGTCGCGTCAAGAAGTTAAGATTTCCTTTTTTGTAAAGTTGAAGACAAGTAGAGCGGACGCTTTCGAGTGTAGCGCACATGTCTCGACGCGCTTCCCGCGCGGCAGCATCCGGTAATCGGCGAGATGATCGCCGCCTATTCCTCGGCACAGCGCCGCGAGTACCGATGCGGCATCGGCGTCGCCACCATCCAGCGCCGTTCAGGTCGGCGCGTCCTCATGGCGAGGACAGCGGGAACAGCGGCCAGACGGGCATTTCCTGCTGTGGCCGGAAAAGGGCAACGTGCTGCGATTTACTTCGCCGAGGCATGCAAACGCTTGCTTTACGCCGTTGAGCGTGATTCTGTAGCCCTGCGAAAGCCGTTGGCCTTTCGAACAGAAGAGGGAGTCCGATACCCATGGCAGCAAAGAAGGCGGCAAAGGCGGGCACATTGTCCACGGTGACCTTGAAGCACCTGGCGGCCAAGGTCGCCGAAGATCATGAGATGGCTAAGAAGCAGGCGGAAGCCGTGCTCGGCACCATGGTCGATCTCGTCGTCAAGCACCTCAAGAAGGGCGACCGGATCCGCATCGGCGGGCTCGGCATCCTGGTCGTGCGCAAGCGCGCGGCCCGCATGGGGCGCAATCCCGCGACCGGCGAGGCCATCAAGATCAAGGCGAGCAGGAAGGTGGCGTTCCGCGCCGCCAAGGAACTCAAGGAAGCGATCTAAGCGCGCGTTATCCTTTCACCCGCTTCATCCGCTTGGCGGTCGCGGCAAAGCCGCGGCCGGGTGTCGGGTCGCTTGCTCCGGGATGCTCGGCCGCTAGGCCCAAGGTTCCGCCCAACGCACTGCCCGCCCGCTCGCCGCGCGGCGGGCAGTGTCGCATCGGGAGCGCCGAAAAAGCCTGCTGGATGACCCTGCGCGGCGCGGCTAGGATCGTGCAAAACCGCGCCGAAGGGAGTGAGGAAGCATGGCCATGATGTCGGGAAAGCGCGCCTTCCTCGCCCTGCTCAAGCAGGAGGGAGTCGAAATTCTCTTCGGCAATCCCGGCACCACCGAGCTGCCGCTGATGGATGCGCTCGCCGTGGAGACCGGCTTGCGCTACGTGCTCGGGCTCCAGGAGGCGGCGGTGATGGCGATGGCCGACGGCTATGCGCAAGCCTCGGGCCGGCTCGCCGTCGCCAATGTCCATGTCGCGCCGGGGCTCGGCAACGCGCTGGGCATGCTGTACGACGCGCAGAAGGCGGCGGCGCCCATCCTGCTCACCGCCGGGCAGCACGATCAGAGCTTCAATTTCAGCGAGCCCATCCTGTGGGCCGACCTGCCGACCATCGCGCGGCCTTTCGTCAAATGGTCGGCCGAAGTGCGCCGAGTCGAGGATTTGCCGCGCGCCATCCACCGCGCCGCCAAGACCGCGCTTGCGCCGCCCACCGGCCCGGTGTTCCTGTCGCTGCCCGCCGATGTGCTCAACGCCGAGGCCGACATCGATCTCGGCGCGCCGACGCGGGTGGCGCCGCGCCTGCGCGGCGACCGTGCCGCGCTCGAGACCGCGGCGCAACTGCTCGCCGTGGCGGCGCGCCCGGTGATCGTCGCCGGCGATGCCGTGGCGCAGAGCGGCGCCCACGCCGAGCTGGCGCAGCTCGCCGAGGTGCTCGGCGCCCCGGTGTATGCCGAGGGCGTCGCCAACGCCGCCTGCTTCCCGTCCTCGCATCCGCTGTTCCGCGGCGCCATGCCGCGCCTGGCGCCGGGAATCCGGGCCGTCCTGCAGCAGCATGATCTGCTGCTCTCGGTCGGCGGCGATCTCTTCACGCTGTCGCTGCCCTCCGAGGTCGAGCCGATGCCCGCAGGGCTGGCGGTCGTCCATCTCGACACCGATCCGTGGGAGCTCGGCAAGAACTACGCGGCGCGCGCGGCGATCCTCGGCGATCCCAAGGCGACGCTGCCGGAGCTCGCGGCGCTGCTGCGCGAGCGCATGACCGCGGCGCGGCAAGCACAGGCGCGGACACGGCTCGACGCGGCACGCGTCGCCATCGCCGCCGAGCGCGAAGCGCTCCACGCCAAGGCGCGCGCCGAGGCGGGCATGACGCCGATCCGGCCGTTGGCGCTATGGCAGGCGATTGCCGAAGTTCTGCCGCGCGACGTCGTCGTGGTCGAAGAGGCGATCTCGTCTGCGCCGGGGCTGCGCCAGCTCCTGCGGAGCGACGATCCGCAGAGCTTCTTCGGGCTGCGCGGCGGCGGCATCGGCTGGGGCCTGCCGGCCGCCATCGGCGTGAAGCTGGCGTTGCCGGGGCGGCCCGTGGTGGCGCTGATCGGCGATGGCAGCGCCATGTACACCTGCCAGGCGCTATGGACCGCCGCGCACGACCGCGTCGGCGTCGTGTTCGTGATCCTCAACAACCGCTCCTACCGCATCCTCAAGCAGCGGGTGAACGCCATGAAGGGCTTCGCCGCGCAGACCGACCGCTATGTCGGCATGGACCTCACCGACCCCGCGATCGACTATGTCGGCCTGGCGCGTTCGCTCGGGCTAGAGGCCGGGCGAGCGGCGACACTGGCGGATGCGGTCGATCTGCTGCGCAAGTTCCTCGCGGCGGGCGGGCCGGGGCTCATCGACGTCGAATTGGATCGCACCTACGCTCCGGTGTAAGCAGCATCAACGAGCCAGTCGACGGCGAACGACGGGGCGTCTATTCTATCGCTGATCGGGCGACCGGCGTAGAACGGATCGATCCGGAACGAGGCGGCGTCCATCACTGCCGCAACAACAGGAGGAGATGAGGGCAATGCGCGAAATGTGTCGAGGATTCGCCTTCCCGCTGGCGCTGGGCTTGGCGGCGCTGGCGGGCGGGTGCAGCTCGGAATCGAATACCACCAGTTCGGCGCCGGCGACCAGCACCGCCATGGCGATGCCCAGCGACGGCGCCAGCGGCAAGGATTGGCCCACCTATCACGGCACGTTCAAATCCTACCATTTCAGCAGCCTCGACCAGATCAACAGCGGCAATGTGAAAGATCTCCAGGTCGCCTGGATGCATTTCCCCGGACGCTCCGTGCGTGGCGTGCAGTCGATGCCGCTGGCGCAGGACGGCGTGCTCTATTACTCGGGCTCGTACAGCCGCGTCTTCGCCCTCGACGGCGCCACCGGCAAGGTGATCTGGGCGTTCTATCCCGAACTCGACGAGGATCTGATCAAGAAGCAGACGCATACGCCCTACAATCGCGGCGTCGCGCTCGGCCAAGGCAAGGTCTATGTCGGCACGATGGACGGCCGGCTCATGGCCATCGACCAGAAGACCGGCAAGCTCGCTTGGGAGACCAAGCTGATCAATTCGAAGAAGCTCACCGTCGGCTTCACCGGCGCGCCGCTCATGGTCAAGAACACGGTCATCATCGGTGCGCAAGGCGGCGAGTGGCCATATCGCGGCCCGATCTTCGGTGTCGACGCCAACACCGGCCTGAAGAAATGGGAATTCCTCACCGTTGCCGGCACGCCCGAGGCGATGAAGACCTGGGGCAACAACTCCTGGCGCACCGGCGGCGGCGGCGGCTGGATGCCCGGCACCTACGACGCCGAGAGCAACACCGTGTGGTGGGGCACCGCCAACCCGGCGCCGCTCTACGACTGGTCGGGTCCGGACTTCCAGCACAACGGCGCGCGTCCCGGCGACAACCTCTACACCACCTCGGTCATCGCCCTCGACCCCGACACCGGCAAGCTCAAATTCTATCATCAGGAGCTGCCGCATGACGCGTGGGACTTCGACAGCGCGGTCGGCGAATTCGTGATGATCGATCGCGACGGCAAGAAGCTCGTCGTGCATCCCAACAAGAGCGGCTACATCTTCGTCTATGACCGCGCCAATGCCGGCGTCCAGAACGTCTGGCGCATCACCGAGAACAGCAATTTCGTCAAGAACATCGACCCGAAGACCGGCGCGCTCATCGGCCGCCGCGATCTGACGGCGGGCAAGGTCGACCAACCGCTGTGCCCATATATCGCCGGCGGCGTGAGCTGGAACACGGGCGCCTACAGCCCGGCGACCGGGCTCTATTACAAGATCGCCAACGAGTGGTGCCAGGACATGGAGGTGGTGAAGACCCGGCCGATCCTCGAGCCGCAGGCGCAGCTCAACATCGGCGCCAACTTCACGCTTCGCGCACCGCCCGGCAGCGACAAGCCCTGGGGTCATCTCGACGCGCGCGACCCCGTGACCGGCCAGAAGAAATGGGAAGTCAAGTATCGCGTACCGCCCCTGGCCAGCGTGCTCGCGACCGCCGGCAATCTCGTCTTCGTGCCGGATGCCGAGGGTGTCCTCCACGCCTACGATGCGCAGAGCGGCAAGGAGCTGTGGTCGCATTCCGACGGCGTCGGGCATGACGGCGGCATCATCAGCTACAGCGCCAACGGCAAGCAGTACGTCGCCGTCGTCGCCGGCTGGGGCGGCATGGCCACGGACGACTATGGCGCGGCCTTCGGCGAGCCGTTCAAGAGCATGTCGAAGGACAGCGGCGCGCTCATCGTCTACGCGCTGAAATAACCCGTCGGCAAGCGTTGGAAAGGGCGGGGCAAGCCATTGCCCCGCCCTTTCGAGTTGGAGGAACGATGCCAAATAAAGTTAT
>DASWFH010000059.1:0-3622 GCA_036394355.1 Allostellaceae bacterium
GCCATGAAGTGCACGCCGCACTGGACGATGGTGGAAGCTTTCACCCTGGTGGCTTCGACGGCGAGCTGCAGCGAGTCTCCCTTGATATCGGCGACGCAATGGAAGATTTCCGGCGTCTGGTAGTTGTGGGCGAGGATGACGGCGTCGCGCGCCGCCTCGGGCACCAGCCCCGCCTCGTAGAGCAGCTCGTAGCGCTGCAGCACCAGCTCCTCGTTCCAGCTGCGCTCGCCCGTGCCGAAGCCGGCATCGATGCGCTGCGCCCGCTCGCGGCGCTGCGCGGGATCGGCGCTGTCGGCTGCCCAGCGGCGCAGCTGCGGCAGGATCAAATCCTGGATCACCGCCGGCGCGCCCGAGCGCCAATCCTCCCAGGGGAGATAGCGATACCAGCTGCGCCAGCCCGGATCGGCGTCGCCCGAGGCGCGCGCCTCGCGCGCCAAGCCGAGATAGCTGATCGAGATCGAGCGGCCGCCCTGGGTGCGGTCGCGATCGGCGAAGGTGTAGAGCTGCTCGATATAGCCCAGCGGATGGTGCGTCTGCCGCTCGACCCAGGCGCGCAAGCCGGTCTGGAGCGTGCGGTGCTCCGATTCGAACGGGCCGGAGGGCAGCGCCTTGCCGTCCTGGATGGTGAGGACGCGCGGCTCCTCCCCCGTCACCGCGACGAGGACGGCGGTCAGCTCGATGGCGGCGGCATTGCCGGCGGCTTCGCTCACGATGGCCATTATGCCACAAGCGCATCGCGCGCAGCCAAGCGCCGGAGGGCGGCGACCCCATGTCAGTGCGCTGCGCCACCGCTGCCCCCGTCGCTTCGCCGCAGGCACAGCGTCGCGGCGACGCCGACCACCAGGATGACGCCGAGCAGGTAGAAGGTATCGCCGTAGCCCATGATCGACGCTTGCTGGCGCACGCTGCGGCCGATGGCCACCACCGCTTGGTGGCGCGCCTGAGCCGGGTCGCCGAGGCCATGCGCGGCGAAATAGTCGCTGAGCTGCGTGATCCGCGTGCGCGTCGCCTCGGCGAAGGGCGAGACCGCGCTCGTCAGCACGTTCGAGTGGAACTGCTCGCGCTTGGTGAGGAAGGTCTGCAGCGCGGCGATGCCGATCGCGCCGCCGAGATTGCGCGTCATGTTGAAGAGGCCCGAGGCCGAGCCGGCGTTCTCGACCTCGATCCCCGCGGTGGCGACCGCGGAGAGCGGCGCCAGGATCACGGCCTGGCCGACCGCGCGGATGATGTTGGGCCAGAAGAGCTGGTCGCCGGCGACATCGTGCGAGAGCTCGATGTTCATGAAATTGCTCGCGGCAAAGAGTGCCAAGCCGAAGCCGACGAGCACGCGCGCCTCGACGAGCTTGAGAAGCCGCGGCACCAGCGGGATGAGGGCGAGCTGCGGCAGGCCGGTCCAGGCGAGCACCTCGCCGATCTGCTCGGCGTTGTAGCCCTGCGTCTGCGAGAGATAGAGCGGCAGGATGAAGGACGAGCCGTAGAGCGCCGCGCCGAGCATGAAGTTGGCGAGCGTGCCGAAGCCGAAATTGCGCCTGAGCAGCAGGCGCAGGTTGAGCAGCGGCTTCGCGGTCGCGAGCTCGCGCCAGACGAAGAGCGGCAGCGCCACGGCGGCGACGAGCGCGAGCCGCACGATGAAGGGCGAGCCGAACCAGTCGTCCTTGTTGCCCTCCTCGAGCACGGTCTCGAGCGCGCCGAGCCCGACCGCGAGCATGGCGATGCCGAGCCAGTCGCCGTGCTTCAAGAGGCCGAGCTGCATCGGCGCGCGCTCGAGCGAGGGCCACAGCATCGCCAGCATCACCACGCCCGGCGCAAGATTGACGTAGAAGATGTATTGCCAGCCGTAATTCTCGTTGAGCCAGCCGCCGATCGTGGGACCGATCGCCGGCGCGAAGGTGGCGGAGAGCGCGAAGAGCGCGAGGCCGATGGACTGTTTCGCCTTGGGCAGCAGGCTGATGATGATGGTGAAGCTGAGCGGGATCAGCACGCCGCCGCTGAAGCCCTGGAAGGCGCGCAGCACGATCATCTGCCCCAGGTTCTGCGCGAAGGCGCAGGCCACGGAGAAGACGAGGAACAGGATCGTGTTGGCGAGCAGATAGACGCGCAGCGAGAACACGCGCGAGAGCCAGCCGCTCAAGGGAATGACGATGATCTCGGTGACGAGATAGGAGGTCGAGACCCAGCCGCCATCGTCGATGCCGGCGCCGATCGCGCCCTGGATGTCCGCGAGCGAGGAGTTGACGATCTGGATATTGAGCACCGCCAGGAAGGCGCCCAAGGTCGAGCCGATGACGGCGAGCCAGACCTTGAGCGACACCGCGGGCTGGGCGTTCTCGTTCGCCGGCTTCGGCGCCTCGGCCGGCATCTCGGCGCGGCGGGCGTGGTCAATGGCTTCGACGGCGGACATTCAGGGACGCTCGCTCGCGCTGACCAGCCTCAACGCGCGGCGAGGTTCGGCGCGCCGGCCTTCTCGGCGAGCACTGCCGGCTTGGTGTCGATCACGGATTCGACCGACATGCCGGGGCGCAGCAGGCCCGCGAGCGAGGCCTCGGGATCCAGCACGATCTTCACCGGGATGCGCTGCACGATCTTGGTGAAGTTGCCGGTGGCGTTGTCGGGCGGAAGGAGCGCGAATTCGAGTCCGCTCGCCGGCGCCAGGCTGTCGACATGCCCCTTGATCTCGACCCCCGGGAAGGTGTCGACCTCGACCTCGGCGGGCGCGCCGTCGCGGACATGCGTGAGCTGCGTCTCCTTGTAGTTCGCGACGACGTAGACGGCGTGGAGCGGCACCACCGCCATGAGCTGGGTCCCGGCCTGGACGTACTGGCCGACGCGCAGCGAGCGCGCGCCGACCGTCCCGTCGATGGGCGAGGTGATCGTCGCGTAGCTGAGATTGAGCTCGGCCTGGTGCTCGATGGCCTGATTGCGCTGGCGCTGCGTGTCGGCCCGGCCGCGCTGCGTCTCAAGCACGACCGTCTGCTGCTGCGCCGCGACGAGAGCGGCGCGGTCGCGCTGGAGGATCGCGGTCCTCTGCTGGTAATCGGAATCCGCCTGTTGCGTGCTCCGGACCGTCACCGCGCCCGAGCCGACGAGCGCGTGCTGGCGAGCGACCTCGCGCTTGGCGAAATCGGCCGCCGCCTCGTCGGCGGTGATGGTCGCGCCGGCCTGGGCGATCAGCGATTGCTGCAACTGGATCTGCGCGTCGAGATTGCCGATTTCGGCCTCGGCATTGGCGACATCCGCCTTGGCCTGGTCGAGCGCGGTCCTGAGATCGCGGTCGTCGATGCGCGCCAGCACCTGCCCGGCCTTGACCGGCTCGTTGTCCTCGACCGGCACTTCCGCGATGTAGCCCGACACCTTGGGCGCGATGGTGGTGTAGTCGGCCTGGACATAGGCGTCGTCGGTGCTTTGGAGAAAGCGGCCGACGCTCCAGTAATGGAAGCCGAAGCCTGCAACCGCCGCCGCGCCTGCGGTGACGGACAGCCCGAGAAGTCCCGCCTTGATCAATCTTTTCATGGGCGCGCCCTCCGGCGCTTCGAGCCTCCTGGTCGCAATGGACCCCGCCCGATGGCCGTGGAGATGTGCATTCGGACGGCGACGAATAATTGTCTCGGCGGTGAAATCATTA
>DASWFH010000060.1:0-3602 GCA_036394355.1 Allostellaceae bacterium
AGCGCCAGCACGGCCGCCAGACGCGGCAGCATCGTCAGCTCGGCGGCGAGAAAGCGGTTGCAGGTCGCGATCTCCGCCGGCTCCGGCTTGTTCTCGGGCGGCACGCAACGCACCGCGTTGGTGATGCGGCAGTCGACGAGGACGAGTCCGTCATCGGCGCGCTCGCCGTAGGGCCCGCGGGCGAAGCCGAATTTCCGCAACGTGCCGTAAAGCAAGATGCCGGCGTAATCGCCGGTGAAGGGTCGCCCGGTGCGGTTGGCGCCGCGCAGGCCGGGCGCCAGGCCGACCACGAGGAGGCGCCCGTCCTCGCCGCCGAAGGACGGGACGGGCGCGTTGTGCCAATCGGGGAATGCGATGCGCTGCAGGCGGCGGAAGCGGGCGAGGCGCGGGCAGAGCGGACAGTCGTGCTGCGGCGCGGCGCCGCCGGCGGGCGCCGTCACGGGCTGGCGTAGCCCGCCGGGGTCTGGCGTTGGCTGTCGTCACGATGATGGACGCGCATGATGCTCGGCGCCAGCTCCTGCAGCTCGAGGAACATATCGGCCTGCCGGCGCAGCTCGTCGGCCACCATCGGCGGCGTGGAGCGGACGGTCGAGACCACGGTGACGCGGACCCCCTTGCGCTGCACCGCCTCGACCAGGCGGCGGAAATCGCCGTCGCCCGAGAACAGCACGATGTGATCGAGATGCGGCGCCATCTCCATGACGTCGATGGCGAGCTCGATATCCATGTTGCCCTTGATCTTGCGACGGCCGGTCGCGTCCGTGTACTCCTTGGTGGGCTTGGTCACCATGGTGTAGCCGTTGTAGTCGAGCCAATCGACCAGCGGCCGCAGCGGCGAGTACTCCTGGTCCTCGATCAATGCCGTATAGTAGAAGGCGCGGATGAGGCGTCCCTTGGAACCGAAGACATCGAGCAGGCGCTTGTAGTCTATGTCGAACTGCAGCGCGCGCGCCGCGGCGTAGAGATTGGCACCGTCGATGAACAAGGCGATTTTCTCTTGTGGATAAAATATCATCGCGCAGGCTCCATGGTCGCGCGTGACGGACGCAGCACCGGCTTTGTCGCTGCATATGTCGGCAAGCCGGCGATGCCGTCAAGCGAAGCCGCTGTCTCATGATCTTGCTCGGGCTCGGCGCCAATTTGCCAAGCGCATCACACGGGCCGCCGGAAGCGACGCTTGCTGCGGCGCTCGAGGCGCTCGCTGCGGAGGGCGTCGCGGTCGATCGGCTGTCGCCGTGGTATCGCTCCGCGCCGGTGCCGGCGGGCGACCAGCCTTGGTACGTCAATGGCGTTGCCGCCGTGACGACGCGGCTCGCGCCGGCCGCGTTGCTGGAGCTACTGCACCGGGTGGAGCGGCGCTTCGGGCGCGTGCGCCGCGACCGCAATGAGCCGCGGGTGCTCGATCTCGACCTGCTCGATTACGACGGGCTGGTGCAGCGAAGCGGGGCGGCGGTGTTGCCGCATCCGCGCCTCCACGAGCGCGCTTTTGTTCTGCTGCCGCTGCGCGACGTGGCGCCGCAATGGCGCCATCCGGTCCTGGGCCGAACTGTGGACGAGCTGGTGGCGGCGCTGCCGCCGGGGCAGCAGGTCGAGCGCACGCGTGGGTAGCGCGGCGGCGGAATAGCGGGCATTATGCCGGCGTTGTTGGAGCGTCGCTCAACCTGAAAGGAAGAAGCCAAATGCTGGCAAGATCATCCACAATCGCGTTGGCAGCCACCATTGCCCTGGGGCTATCCGCCGCCACTTTCGCGCCTCCGGCCATGGCGGCAGATACCACGACCAAGCCGCCGACTTCGGCTGACACAGGCATGAAGAAGTCCAGCAAGAGCTGCGCCAAGCTCGACAAGACGACCCAGGCCTACAAGGACTGCAAGGCGAAGCAGGCGGCTGCCAAGAAGGCCAAAGACAACAAGACCAAGATGTAAGGGCCGGCTGCCGCGTTTTTGCCGGGTAGCATGGGCGCAGCGCGGGGCGGCAATGTCGACTGCCGGACCCGCGCCGCGCTGTAAGCCAATCCTGTCAGATGGCGTCTGGATGCTTTGTGGCGAGCGGGCAGTGAATTATTAACCTTCGACCCGCTCCCATACTCCCGCCATGTTGCGGTGCGGGCGCAGGGTCCATATATTCGAAGGAGTCGGTTTCGGCTCGGGAGAGGCACAGGTATGGCTCGCGTAACCGTTGAAGATTGCGTCATCAAGGTACCCA
The DNA here is from genome assembly GCA_036394355.1 of Allostellaceae bacterium. Taxonomy (GTDB): domain Bacteria; phylum Pseudomonadota; class Alphaproteobacteria; order ATCC43930; family CGMCC-115725; genus DAHUYF01. The sequence continues at coordinate 2,206 of DASWFH010000060.1, forward strand.
ACCGCTTCGAGCTTGTGCTCCTGGCGGCGCAGCGCGCTCGGGACGTCGCGGCGGGGGCGCAGATCACCCTTGATCGGGACAACGACAAGAACCCGGTGGTGGCGCTGCGCGAGATCGCCGACGAGACGATCGGGCTCGACAACCTCCAGAACGCGCTCATCAAGGGCATGCAGAAGCATGTCGAGATCGACGAGCCCGAGGAGGACCAGGAGATCGAGATCGGCGCCCAGCAATGGCCGACCGACCTGGCGCCGGCCGCCGGCACCGAGGACGAGGAAGGCAGTCTCGAGGAAGAGCTCAACGAGGACGTGCTGTTCGTCGCCGATGACGACGCCGTCGGCCTCACCGACGATGTAAACCCGGATCTCGCCGAGGGCGCGACACCGATCCGGGCCCCCAAGCGGTAGGATTGATGCCGGGCGGGGCCACGCTCTCTCGGCCGCGCCGCCCGGACCGTGTTGCGCGTCGGCCGGCCGCGCCGCGGCGGCGTGGCGCCCTGGCGCGCCGGGGCGACCCGTCATGATGCGCCAATTCGAGCTGGTCGAGCGCGTCAAGGGCTACGATCCCTCGGCCGACGAGGATGCGCTCAACCGCGCCTATGTCTTCTCGATGAAGGCGCATGGCGCGCAGCGGCGCGCCTCGGGCGATCCCTATTTCTCGCATCCCGTCGAGGTCGCGGGCATCCTCGCCGGGATGAAGCTCGATGCCGCCTCGATCATCACTGGGCTGCTGCACGACACGGTCGAGGACACGGTGGCGACGCTTGAGGACATCGAGCGCCTGTTCGGTCCCGACATCGCCAAGCTCGTCGACGGGGTCACCAAGCTCTCCCGCCTCGAGCTGCAATCCGACCAGACCAAGCAGGCGGAGAATTTCCGGAAGCTCGTGCTCGCCATGTCCGAGGACATCCGCGTCCTCCTGGTGAAGCTCGCCGATCGCCTCCACAACATGCGGACGCTTCGCTTCATCCGCGATGAGGAGAAGCGCCGGCGCATCGCGCGCGAGACGATGGAGATCTATGCGCCGCTCGCCGAGCGCATCGGCATGCACGAGATGAAGGACGAGCTGGAGGATCTGGCCTTCTCCGAGCTCTATCCCGATGCGCGGCAAAGCATCATAGCGCGGCTGGCGTTCCTGCGCGCCAAGGGCGGCGATCTCGTCGAGCGCATCATGGACGAGCTCAACGAGACGCTGGGCAATGGCGGACTTCAGGCCGCCGTGTCCGGTCGCGAGAAGACCGCCTATTCGGTATGGCGCAAGATGCAGAACAAGAATGTCGGCTTCGAGCAGCTCTCGGACATCATGGCGTTTCGCGTCGTGGTGGACACGGTCGAGCAATGCTACCAGGCGCTCGGCATCATCCACAGCCACTATCCCGTGGTGCCCGGCCGCTTCAA
>DASWFH010000061.1:0-2205 GCA_036394355.1 Allostellaceae bacterium
CCCGGCAAGCTCGAGAACGGCCGCCGCATCTTGCTGCCGCCGCATATCGAGGCCGGCACGAAGGTGGTGGTCAACACCAGCGACGGCAGCTATGTCGAGCGGGCGAAGGACTAGGAGGCGATGGCCGTCCGCTCCGCCATCATCAACGTCATCGGCGCCGCCGCGCTCAAGGCGGCGCGCGGGCTCATCCGCGATTTCGGCGAAGTCGAGCAATTGCAGGTCTCGGTCAAAGGCCCGGGCGAGTTCGTCACCACGGCCGATCTGCGCGCCGAGAAGGTGCTGCGCGCCGAGCTGACCAAAGGGCGACCCGGCTATGGGCTCCTGTTCGAGGAAGGCGGCGGCGAGGCGGGGAGCGATCCGCGTCATCGCTGGATCGTCGATCCGCTCGACGGCACCACCAATTTCCTGCACGGCATCCCGCACTTCGCGATCTCGATCGCGCTGGAGCGCGACGGCGAGATCGTCGCCGGCGTGGTCTACGAGCCGGTGCGCGACGAGATGTTCTGGGCCGAGAAGGGCGCCGGCGCTTTTCTCAACGATCGCCGGCTGCGCGTCTCCGGGCGGCGCCAGCTCGGCGACGCCGTGATCGGCACCGGCATGCCCTTCGCCGCGCGCGGCGATCGCGAGGCCTATCTCGCCACACTCGCCGCGGTGATGCCGGCGACATCAGGCGTGCGCCGCTTCGGCGCGGCGGCGCTCGATCTTGCTTATGTCGCGGCCGGGCGGCTCGACGGCTTCTGGGAATTCGGGCTGCAGCCCTGGGACATTGCCGCCGGGATCCTGCTCGTGCGCGAGGCCGGCGGCTACATCACCGATCTCGCCGGCGGGCACGGCATGATCGAGACCGGCGACGTGCTCGCCGCCAACGACCATCTCCATCTGCCGCTGGCGCAGCTTATCAAGAAGGCGCTCAAATCCCCCGCGACGAAGTGAGGGTGGCGGCCGTCGCCCCGGCTGCGCTATTTTGCCCGGGCGGGATCGCCCATTGGCAGAGGACAAGGCTCCCTTGACACGTCCGTCACGCTATCTCACCCGGATGGCCGTCTTCGTCGCCCTCGTGGCCGGCATCACCGCGCTGCTCTCGCCCGCGCTCTACGGCTACTTCATGGGCAATCCCGCGGTCAACGGCGTGATCCTCGGCATCCTCGTCGCGGGGATCATCTACATCTTCCGCCAGGTGATGCGGCTCAATCCCGAGGTTGCCTGGATCGAGCGCTTCCGGCGCAACCAGGCCAATCTCTCGAGCGAGGACATGCCGCGCCTGCTGTCGCCGATGGCGACCATGCTCGGCGACCGCCGCGGCGGACGCGTGAGCCTCTCCGCCATGTCGATGCGCACTTTGCTGGATGGCATCGGCACGCGGCTCGACGAGACGCGCGAGACCTCGCGCTATCTGATCGGCGTGCTCGTCTTCCTGGGGCTGCTTGGCACGTTCTACGGGTTGTTGGAAACGGTGCAGTCGGTCGGCGGCGTGATCCGCGGGCTCTCGACCGGCGCCGGCGACGCGGCGCGCGCCTTCGAAACCTTGAAGACCAGCCTCGCCTCGCCCTTGAGCGGCATGAGCACCGCCTTCAGCGCCTCGCTCTTCGGCCTCGCCGGCTCGCTCGTCCTGGGATTCCTCGACCTGCAGGCGGGGCTCGCCCAGAACCGCTTCTACAACGACCTCGAGGAGTGGTTGTCGAGTTACACGCGCCTCTCCGGCGGCGCCCTGGGCGGGGATGCCGGCGACGCCTCGGTGCCGGCCTTCATCCAGGCGCTGTTGGAGCAGACGGCCGATGGCCTCGAGAACCTGCAGCGCATCCTCGGGCGCGGCGAGGAGAGCCGCATCGCCGCCAACACCAACCTCCTCGCGCTCACCGAGCGCCTCGGCACGCTGACCGACCAGATGCGCACCGAGCAGACGCTGCTGCTGCGGCTGGCCGAGCAGCAGGTCGAGCTCAGGCCGGTGCTGGCGCGCCTCGCGGAGGCGAGCGGCGGCCCGCTCGGGCATGACGATACGCGCGCGCATCTGCGCAACATCGAGACCTATCTGGCGCGGATCAACGAGGACATCTCGCAAGGCCGCGGCGAGGCGGTGCAGGAGATCCGCAGCGAGATCCGCCTCCTGGCGCGCACCATCGCCGCGCTCGCCGAGGAGCCGCAGCGCTCGACCTAGGAGCCTGTTTGGGAAATGGGACGGGTCTGCGTTGCACGAGGACGGGGCGA
>DASWFH010000062.1:0-4756 GCA_036394355.1 Allostellaceae bacterium
GCCGAGCAGCAGGTCGCGCCCGCGCTTCAGCAGCGACAGGCCCAGCGCGAAATCGGGCGTGAGCCCGAAGCTTGCGCCGAGCATGACATAGGCACCTTCCTGCACGCCGATGGCATTGGGCACGATGAAGGCGACGCTGCGGACGGCATAGAGCAGGCTCTCCAGCGCCAGCACCGGCACAATCCCGAACGAGGCGCCCATGAGCTTGAGCGCCAGCCAGGCCTCGGCGCCGCTCGCCAGCCAGGCAACGAGATGCAGCGCGAAGCACGACCACAGCCCCCGCTTATGGCCGTGGATCTCGTGGATCTCGGCCTGCGCCGCTTCCGCGCTCACGGCGATGGCGATGAGCCGGTCGCGGGCGAACCGCGAGGCGAGGCGCTCGAAGACGCCGGCGCCTCGCCGCTGCACCGCGACGAAAGCGACGACAGCGATGACGGCGAGCGCAAGCCCGATCGCGACGGGCACGGCAAGCGTCGTGCTCGGCCGCAGCCACAGCAGCAACCCAAGGCCAAGCGCGGTGTAGGCGATCTGGCTGCCCATCTCGAGGGTGAGGTCTACCACCGTCGCGGCAACGGCGACGGCGGCGCCGACGCCATGAAGGACGAGAGCACGCGCGCCGAGGACATAGCCGCCCACTTGCGACAGCGGCAGCACCTCCGCGGCCGAATCGCGCATCAGCCGCGCCCACACGAACACCAGCGGCTTGCCGGCCGCGCGCGCCAGCAACCACCAGGCGAAGCCCATCAGCACGATGGCGGCGAGATGCACCGCGGCGATGATGGCCAGTCCGGCGACACCGGCGGCGCCGAGCGCGGCAGCGACGGCCGTCGCGCCGAAATGGAGCACGAGGAGGATGGTCAGCGCAAGCCCGCCGGCGAGGCTTGCGACCAGCGCCCATCTCATGCGGCTCGACCCGGCCATATTTCTCGGCTCAGTGCTTCATCATCTCCATTTGGCTCATGTCATGGGCTCCCATCTGGCCCATGCCGGGCATGCCCAAGGCGCCCGCCTTCGCCACCTTGACCTGCACGTCCTGCTTGCCCGCCTTGGCGAAATCGAGCGTGAGCGGGAAGGTCTCGCCTTCCTTCAGCGGCTGTTTGAGGCCCGTCAGCATGACATGGGTCGCGCCCGGCATCAGCACCGTGGTCGCGCCCGGCCTCACCTCGACTTCCGTAAGCGGCCGCATCTTCATGACGCCTTTCTCAAGGCTCTGAGCATGAAGTTGCGCCCGATCAGCCACCGGCGTTGCGACGCCGACCAGCCGATCGGCACCCGCGCCATGATTCACCAGGGTCAGATAGACGACGCCCGTCCGAGCGCCGCCGGGCGTCGCGCGGGCCCAGGCGTTCTCGGCGGCGATCCCGGACAAGGTCGGCGTCTCCGCGCGTGCCGCACCGAGAAGGCCGGCGGCGATGATGAGAGCGATGAGGAGCTGTTTCATGGATCTCTTTCCCGTTGGACGGCTCCCGGCAGGTGGAGCATCGCGCGCGATATGTCAATCAGTTACCCTGAGCATCGCAACCTCGCGCGAATGGGCGCGTTCACGTCAAGGGCAGCAGGTGGATCGGATGGCAGCCAAGCATGCCGCGGCTGAGCGGCAGGAGCGAAAAAAGCGTCGTGCACCCGCGCGGCGGCGCGATGCCGAGGCGATTGTCGACATCGTCGATCTGGAGTCGGAACAAAGCTTCCCGGCCAGCGATCCGCCGAGCTGGACGCCGGTGACGCGCGACGGCGCGCCGAAAAAGTGACGCAGCCCTTGCGCCCGACTGCCCGCGCCGTCATCTGAGCACGATGAAAAAACGCAAGCGCCGCCGTGCCGTGCCGCCGCTGCCGTTGCTGATGGCGGAGTTGACCTGGGCGTCCTGGGAGACGATGGCGCGGCGCGCGTGGATGATGGCGGATGGCAGCTGCAGCACGGCCGAGTATCAGCGCATGGTGCTGGAGAAGACGCGGGCGGCGCGGCGCTCGGCTCTCGCGCTGATGCTGCGCGGCGGCGGCCTCGCCGCGGCCTTGGCGCCCTGGCACGGCCCCGCCGTCGCCAATGCGCGGCGCCTGCGCAACAAGAAATGATGCCGCGCGCCCGCGGCTAGTGCAGCTTGACCATCGGCTGAACCTGCCGCGTGATGCTTCGCGCCACGGCGCCGAGGATGGCTCTCACGGGCCCGTAAAGCGCGATCTCGTGCATCTTGTAGAGCGAGCGATACGTCAGACGCGCAAACCAGCCTTCGATGAAAAAATTCTTGCCGATCAGGAAGCCCATCAGGCTGCCGACCGTGCTGTATTTGCCGAGCGACACCAGCGAGCCGAAATCGTGATAGACGTAAGGCGCGAGCGGCTCGCCCTTGAGGTGTCGCTGGAGCTGGCGGACGAGGTGCGACGCCTCCTGATGCGCCGCCTGGGCGCGCGGCGGCACCGGCGTCGGATAGCCGGGCCGCGGGCATGCCGCGCAGTCGCCCATGGCGAAGATGTCGGGATCGTTGGTCGTCTGCAGCGTCTGCAGCGTCACGAGCTGGTTGGAGTGCGTCGCCTCGAGTCCGTCGAGGTCGGCAAGCACATCGGCGCCTTTGACCCCGGCGGACCAGACGACGAGCTCCGAGGGGATAAAACCGCCACCGGCGAGCAGCACGCCATCGGCGCGCACCTCAGTCACCTTCGAATTCGTGCGCACATCGACGTTGAGGTCCTGGAGCAGCTTGGTAGTCGCTTCCGAGATGCGCGGCGGCAGCGCCGGCAGAATGCGGTCGGCCGCCTCTATTAGGGTGATACGGATGTCCTTCTCGGGATTGATGCGGTCGAGACCGTAGGCGACGATCTCGCGCGCCGTGCGGTGAAGCTCGGCGGCGAGCTCGGTACCGGTGGCACCGGCGCCGATGATGGCGACGTGGAGCTGGCCGGGCCGCACCGGGCCGGGTTGCGTCTGCGCCCGGATGCAGGCATTGACGAGCCGGTGGTTGAAGCGGACGGCCTGCTCGGGCGTGTCGAGTGGGACGGCGAAACGGGCCGCTCCCGGCGTGCCGAAATCGTTGGTGATGCCGCCGATGGCGATGACCAGGGTATCGTAGGGGATCGATCTGGGCGGCGTGATCTCCAGCCCCTCCTCGTCGTAGGTGGCGGCGAGGTGAATCTGCTTCTTGGCCCGGTCGAGGCCGATCATCTCGCCGAAGCGGTAGCCGAAATGGTGCCAGTGGGCTTGCGCCAGGTAATCAAGCGCATGCTCGTCCGTATTGAGGCTGCCGGCGGCGACCGCGTGCAGCAGCGGCTTCCACAGATGCGTCCGCGACTTCTCCACCAGGACGATGCGCGCCTGCCGGCGCTTGCCGAGCGTGTCGCCCAGCCGCGTGACGAGCTCGAGCCCGCCCGCGCCGCCGCCGACGACGACGATTTGCTGGCGCTCGCCCTCATCGCGCGGCGCGAGCGCCGGCGGCGCGTCGAGCTTGTGCTGCTCCGGCGTCTGTGTGAGCCCGGCTTCCAGGTGAACCCTCCGCTCCGCGGCGTGTCACGCCGTCTGCAATGTTAGCATGCCCGAGGGCGGACGCGCCCGCCTGGCAAGGCGCCGCTATGGCGCGCAGGCCGCAAACGTGTCGCAACGATGCTGAAACCGCACGACCAGCGGCAGATAGGCAATCGACACGCGGATTGACACCGGCATGAGGACGGCGTCGTTGGTGAAAGTGACGTCCATGGGGCGCGGCGCATCGTCGGGGTCGCCGTCGTCGCTCGATCCGCCCTTGAAGCCGGCGATCGGCACCAGGGTGAGCTTCACCTGCACGAGGTTGTCGTTGCCGCCGACGGACACGACCCTGACCACGACATCGAAGCGGCGGGAGCCGTCATAGACGGGAATCTTGAACTGGCTGCCGGGCTTGGGCGGCATGACCCTGAGCGCATGGCGGATGGACGCCAACGCCGACAGCGGGTCGGCGACGTTGCGGCGATAGGGCTCTTCCAGCGGCGGCTTGTGGCTGGTGTCCGCGGGCGTCCGCTCGGCGATGACGGCGCCGCGACTGCCGACAAAGCGCATGCTGATCCGGCTGTCGTGCCGCTTGCGCAGGTCGTAAAGCGCGTCGTAGCGCGACGGCGCCGCCGAGCCATCATCGCCGAGACGGCCTTCCGCCACCGCGCCGCCGCGAAACTTGGTGAACAGTCGAGCCAGCCCCTTGGTCTCGATATGGATCTCATCGCGGTAGCCGGAGTCGCCATCGCTGAAGGCGAGCCGCATCTCCGCTGCCGGCAGGCCCGCCCAGGTGGCGCGGTAGAAGGCGATCACCTCATCGGCGCGAGCGGCGCCGGCCGGCGCCATGATCATCACGAGAAGAGCGCCGGCAAACGCCCCCGCGCAGCGCGGGTGATGAAATTTCATCGGGTCAGTATAGGCGGCCGCGCGGATTTGTTGAGACGCCAACGCGTTTTCACCCGTCCCGCGCTCGTCCGGCGGGAAAGGCTTGGAGCGCCTCGCGCACTGGTATAAGTTTGGCCTAACGTCGGATCAACCGGCCGCCTTCGGGAGGATTGCCATGAAGCCTTGCCCATCCAGCTATCACGCCCTTTTGCTTGCGGGAATTGCCGGCCTGTCGCTCTATGCCGGGCCGCTCGCGGCGCAACAACCGTCCAACAGCACCGCGCCCGCGGCGCAATCCGCGCCGGCGCCGCTGCCGGCGCCCACCACCAATTCGGCGCTGAAGGATGCGCCGAAATCCGAGGCCGCCGCCAAGCTTGCGCCGGTGGCGGCGCTGCCGATCCCGACCGCGGCCGACAA
>DASWFH010000063.1:0-2812 GCA_036394355.1 Allostellaceae bacterium
TGGTGCCGGAGGCGTCGAAGATCACGGCGAGGTGATCGGCGTCGGTCTCCTGGATCAGCTTGTAGAGCATGTTGGCGTAGCCGAGCGCGGCGCCGATCGGTGTGCCGTCGGCGCGCGTCAGCGCCGGCAGCGCGTGATATGCCCGGAAGATGTATCCCGAGCCGTCGACGAGATAGACGTGGCGGGTCTTCGCGCTCAAGGCTCGTCGGGCGCGGCCGGCGGCGGATGCGCGCCCGGCGCGACGGGCGGCGTCGCCGCGACATCGCCCGCCGCCGCCTTGCCGCGCAGCACGTAGAGGCGCGAGCAATAGGGGCACTCGATCCGGCCCTCGGCCGACAGCTTCAGGTAGACGCGCGGATGCCCCAGCGGCCCGCCGCCGCCGTTGCAGGCCACCACATTGCTGTCCACCAGGATCGTTTCAAAGGGCTGCATCGTTCTGTCTGGCTGAAGATGGGGACGATATCGGTTGGCCGCTATACTTCGAGACGCGATGCTGCGCATCGCTCCTCAACATGAGGTCACATTTTATCCTCGCGCTGAGGAGCCCGCGACGCGGCGTCTCGAAGGGCGAGTGGGAACGCCGCGCGATGCCGGCAAGAAAGCTCAACCTTCGCCAAGAAGCGCGGGTTGACCCGGTCGCCGCGCGGATGATACGCATGGCGACGGCACAATCAATGCACTCCTCCGTCGCCCCGCCGAAGCTCTCGTCCGACGCGCGCCCGAAGGCGCTGGCGCCGCAACAAGCGGCCGTGCCGGCGGCCGAGCCGCTGCCGGATCTCGCGGTCGAGCTCAAGGGCCTCACCAAGGTCTATGACAGCGCCGGGCGCATGCCCGCCAAGATCGCGCTCGACTGCGTCGACCTCGCCATCCCCCGCGGCGCCATCTTCGGCCTCTTGGGCCCCAACGGCGCCGGCAAATCGACGCTCATCAACATCCTCGCCGGCCTCGTCATCAAGACCGCTGGCAAGGCCATCGTCTGGGGCATCGACATCGACGCCGATGCGCGCCAGGCGCGTGCCGCCATCGGCGTCGTGCCGCAGGAGCTCAATGTCGACGCCTTCTTCACGCCGCGCGAGATGATGGAGCTGCAGGCCGGGCTCTACGGCGTACCCAAAGCGGAGCGGCGCACCGACGAGATCCTCGGCATGCTCGGCCTCGCCGAGCAGGCCGACGCCTATGCCCGCACCCTCTCGGGCGGGATGCGGCGGCGGCTCATGGTGGCGAAGGCCATGGTGCATTCGCCACCGGTGCTGGTGCTCGACGAGCCCACCGCCGGCGTCGATGTCGAGCTGCGCCAACAGCTCTGGGCGCAGATGCGCGCGCTCAACGCCGCCGGCACCACCATCCTGCTGACCACGCACTACCTCGACGAGGCGGAGACGCTGTGCGACCGCATCGCCATCATCGACCATGGCCGCGTCGTCGCCTGCGATACCACCGAGGCGCTGGTGAGCCAGGTCGACGACAAGACCATGATCCTGAGCCTGGTCGAGCCGGTGACGACGGTGCCGCCGGCGCTCGCGCGCTGGCGCCTCGCGGTGGCGGCGCCGGGCCGGCTCCTCTTCCGCTACGGGCCGAGCCGCACCATACTGGGGCCGCTCTTCACGGACATGCAGGCGGCCGGCCTCACCATCCGCGACGTCTCGACCGAGGAGACCGATTTGGAAGACATCTTCCTGCGCCTCACCGGCACCCGGGGGAAGCCATGAGCCGCCGCGCGCCGCGCTGCGCCGCGCTGCTGCTGGCGGCGCTGCTCGCCGCCTGCGCCGGCCAGGGCACCGGCCACCTGACCGCGCCCGCCGCGGTCGGCAATGCGGTGCCGCCGGCCGGGCCGCCGCGGGTGCCGCTTCTCGCCGACAATGTGCTGATCGCCGCCGACGGCACACCGCTGCCGCTCAGGGTGTGGCTGCCCCAGGGCAAGCCCAAGGCGGTGATCCTGGCGCTGCACGGCTTCAACGACTACTCCAACGCCTTCACCGACCCGGCCGAGGCCTGGGCCAAGGACGGCATCGCGACATATGCCTATGACCAGCGCGGCTTCGGCGAGGCGCCGCAGCACGGGCGCTGGCCGGGCGAGCGGCAGCTCACCGACGATCTCGCCACCGCGAGCAGGCTCTTGCATGCGCGCCATCCCGGCGTGCCGCTCTATCTCCTCGGCGAGAGCATGGGCGGCGCCGTCATTATCGCCGCCGTGACCGGCGCCGCCGGCACGCCGCCGCCCGCGGCCGACGGCATCATCCTGACCGCGCCGGCGGTGTGGGGCCGCGACACCATGAACGTGTTCGAGCGCGCCGCGCTGTGGACCGGCGACGCGCTGTTCCCGGGGATGACCCTCACGGGCCGCGGCCTCAAGATCAAGCCGTCGGACAACATCGAGATGCTGCGCGGCCTGTCGCGCGACCCGCTGGTGATCAAGGAGACGCGCGTCGACACCATCAAGGGCCTGGTCGATCTCATGGACACGGCGCTCGCCGCCGCGCCCGCGGTCACCGCGCCGATGCTGCTGCTCGCCGGCGACCGCGACGAGGTGGTGCCGCCCGGCGCGACGCGGCTGTGGATCGACCACCTGCCCTATCAGGCGCGCATGACGCGGCGCATCGCCCTCTATGCCGAGGGCTACCACATGCTGCTGCGCGACCTCGAGGCGCCGCTGGTGCTGCACGACGTCGAGAGCTGGATCGCCGACCATCGCGCGCCGCTGCCCTCGGGCGCCGACCGGCGCGCCAGCGCGGAGCTCTTCGCGCGGCGCTGAGCGCCGCTGCCGCCCTCTCCCATCGTTGCGCCCAGCGGACCAACGGGCTTGTGCCGGCGG
>DASWFH010000064.1:0-2404 GCA_036394355.1 Allostellaceae bacterium
AGACGGTGACGACGGCGAACGGCGTCAGCATCGTCGGCCACGCCAACGTGCCCTCGCGCATCGCCGTCGACGCCAGCCAGCTCTACGCCAAGAACCTGCTGGCCTTCCTCGGCCTGCTCGTCGACAAGGAAAAGCAGCTCAGGATCGACACCGCCGACGAGATCGTCAAAGCGACGCTGTTGACGCGCGACGGCGCGGTCGTTCATCCCCAATTGACCGCCGCCGCGCCCGCGGCAGGAGCGTGAGACATGGACAGCAGTGTGGCAGCGTCGCATAGCGACGTGTTCGTCTTCTTCCTCACCGTCTTCGTGCTGGCCTGCTTCGTCGGCTACTACGTCGTCTGGCGCGTCACGCCGGCGCTGCACTCGCCGCTGATGAGCGTCACCAACGCCATCTCCAGCGTCATCATCGTCGGCGCGCTGATCGCCGCCGGGCCGGCGGGGGTGAGTTTCTCCAAGGTGATGGGCTTCATCGCCGTCATCCTTGCCTCGGTCAACATCTTCGGCGGCTTCATCGTGACGCAGCGCATGCTGCAGATGTTCCAGAAGAAGAAGCCGAAATAGGAGCACGGCCCCGTGAGCGCAAACCTCTCCGCCCTGCTCTACCTCGTCGCCTCCGTCTGCTTCATCATGGCGTTGCGCGGCCTTTCCTCGCCCGACACGGCGCGTGCCGGCAACATCTACGGCATCGTCGGCATGGTGATCGCCATCGTCACCACGCTCGCCATGCCCGGCGTCGTCAGCTACGCGGTAATCGCGCTCGGCATCATCATCGGCGGCATCATCGGCAGCTTCATCGCGCTGCGCATCCAGATGACCGCGCTGCCTCAGCTCGTCGCCGCCTTCCACAGCTTGGTCGGCCTCGCCGCAGTGTGCATCGCCGCCGCGGCATTCTACGCGCCCGCCGATTACGGCATCGGCGCCGCTGGCGCCATCCACATCAGCAGCCTGATCGAGATGTCCTTGGGCACGGCGATCGGCGCCGTCACCTTCACCGGCTCGATCATCGCCTTCGGCAAGCTGCAGGCGCTGATCACCGGCAAGCCGCTGGTCTTCCCGGGGCAACACATTCTCAACGCGCTGCTGGGCCTCCTGCTCGTCGCCGTCACCGTGCTGTTCGTCATCGGCCAGTCGGCGACGGCGTTCTGGGCCGTCGTCGCGCTGTCGCTGCTGCTGGGGTTCCTCCTCATCCTGCCGATCGGCGGCGCCGACATGCCGGTTGTCATCTCGATGCTCAACTCCTATTCCGGCTGGGCCGCCTGCGGCATCGGCTTCACGCTCGCCAACAGCCTCCTCATCATCACCGGCGCGCTGGTGGGCTCGTCGGGCGCCATCCTCAGCTACATCATGTGCAAGGGGATGAACCGCTCGATCTTCAACGTCATCCTCGGCGGCTTCGGCACCGAGGGCGGCACGGTGGCGGCGGGCGCCGCGGCCGGCGACCGCTCGGTCAAGTCGGGCAGCGCCGAGGATGCCGCCTTCATCCTCAAGAATGCGAGCTCGGCGATCGTCGTCCCCGGCTACGGCATGGCGGTGGCGCAAGCGCAGCACGCGCTGCGCGAGATGGCGGACGTCCTGAAGCGCGAAGGCGTGACGGTGCGGTACGCCATCCACCCGGTGGCGGGGCGCATGCCCGGGCACATGAACGTGCTGCTGGCCGAGGCCAACGTGCCTTATGAAGACGTGCAGGAACTCGACGAGATCAACCGCGATTTCGCCTCGACCGACGTCGCCTTCGTCATCGGCGCCAACGACGTGACCAACCCGGCCGCCAAGACCAATCCGCAGTCGCCGATCTACGGCATGCCCATCCTCGACGTCGAGAAGGCCAAGACCGTGCTCTTCGTCAAGCGCTCGATGGCGTCCGGCTATGCCGGCGTCGAGAACGAGCTCTTCTATCGCGACAACACGATGATGCTGTTCGGCGACGCCAAGAAGATGTGCGAGCAGATCGTCAAGGCGCTGGAATAGGGCGGCTGTTCAATCCTTCGAGACGCGGTCCTTACGGACCGCTCCTCAGGATGAGGCGGTTATCTTTCTCGCACCAATGGAAGATGCCGTTCGCGGCCGATCCTCTTCCTGAGGAGCCCGCGGAGCGGGCGTCTCGAAGGACGTACGCCGTTGATGCAGCCGGCAATCAAAAAGCCGCCGCGGGAGACCCGGGCGGCTTTGCTTGGGACCGGAAACCGGCGCTGCGTCAGTAGCCCTCGCGCTCCATGCGCTTCCTCAGGAGCTTGCGGTAGCGACGCACCGCCTCGGCCTTTTCGCGGGCGCGGCGCTCGGACGGCTTCTCGTAGTTGCGGCGGAGCTTCATCTCGCGGAACACGCCCTCGCGCTGCAGCTTCTTCTTGAGCGCGCGCAGCGCCTGGTCGACATTGTTGTCGCGGACGAGGACTTGCACGAGA